>CAISZK010000279.1 GCA_903889915.1 uncultured Bacteroidota bacterium | reverse complement strand
TTTCTTAAAATATTTTGAACTTCAATAATCCTGTTACGGCATTGAGATTTCAGCATGCTGTTAAAATCATTTTCTCCTTCAGTATGTGATTCGGAAAGTATTTTTTTCTGATAGCTTCTGATAGCTTCAATATGCTCAGGTCCTGGTGAGATGTTTCCAAACCAGTCGCTGATCGTATTCAGTAATGTCTTCAATTCTCTGACATTTCCTGGCCAGGAATATTTCATCAGATATTTGAGAAACTCGTCCGAAAGTTTTCCCGGTTTATTCAGTTTAGCCCAGATGATAGAGGCTAACCTTGGAATATCATCAGGATGTTCCCTTAGTGGAGGAGCAAATATTGTGATTGAATTCAGCCGAAAATACAAGTCTTCACGAAATGTTTTTTGTTTCATCATGGAGAAGAGATTCCGGTTTGTAGCGGCTATAATACGAACATCAACTTTTATACTCTTGATTGCCCCGACCGGTCTTATTTCTTTTTCTTCAATAACGCGCAGCACCTTTGCCTGATTAGCCAGTGACAGATCTCCGATTTCATCAAGAAACAGTGTGCCACCATTGGCTGCTGAAAAAAGCCCTTCTTTATTGTGAACCGCTCCCGTAAAACTTCCCAATGTATGACCGAAGAGTTCCGATTCCAACAATGCTTCAGGTAATGCAGAACAATTCACAGACAGTATTTTTTTATGGTAATTCACAGAATGTTCATAAACCTGCTGTGCTATCAGTTCTTTTCCTGTGCCAGACTCACCCAGTATCAGTACCGGTGATTTTGACAATGCAGCTTTGCATATCATTGTGCGTGCCATCCTGACATCAGGCGATTCTCCTATAAATACCCTGCTGATTTTATCAAGTATTTCCTTGTGTGAAGTGTCGGATAATAACATTGTCATGGGATCGCCTGGTGTTGTATCGCTTGGCTGGTTTCTTACAAACGAGACAAGTTCATCTACTCTTTCGTCAGTGACAAATAAAACACATGGCGGGTCATTGGGCGTATAATGCTTATTGAAAAACTGTGAGAAACTCCTGTTAAAAGCGCTCATTGACGTGAAATCTGCAATCAGTCTGCGGGCGATATACCTGTCTGTTTTCTGATCAAATTTCAATGATCTGAATAATTCAATTTTTTCCTTTTTGAATTCACAATTCACAAATTTTATTTTATAAATAGCAGGTAAAATTGAATCATATTCTGATTTTTTTACCAGCAAAATTGTTCCGTTTTCAAGAGTTTCTTTAAGTGTTTTTTCAATTGACTCCTGTTTCCAGTTCATCTCAACCGGATTGGTCGTTACGGAGTATGTTTTTTTATAGATTATTGTTTGCATGCGTGGGTTGACTTATGTTTTTGTAATTCTATCTCAAGGTAAAATTCTTATAGTTTTTTTAGTATGTCAAAGTGTTAATCAAAAGCTGTAAATTCTTACAATCTTATTTTCAATGACCTTACAAAATTCATTTTACCAGTGGTATAAGTTTGGCATGTAAAGAAACTGAAAATAGCAATTGAAAATCAGAGCAAATATAAATAAATAACTTTAAAAAAACAGCAAATGAAAATAATTTTTAGCAGCATTAATGACCATTATCCCTTGTGTTATGATATAGCAGAATGCAAAAAGACACAATTTGCAAAACCTGAGACAATAAATCTGGGCGCCGATGAATTGCTGGAAATGGCGTTAAAAAACCAAATGACGGAATTGCAAATTCTGGCTCTGTTCACTAAAAATGCATTTGAGGGGCATTTGTGTCATTTGAATGGTATTCCAATTGAGAAACTTGTTGAAAGCGGAACCATGCAAATTGATTATGCCGGTAGCAATGCATTCAGGGACCTTACAAGTGAATTTTTCAATAACCTGAATCAGTACCAAAAAGGACTTGAATTGTCATGGGAGAAAATGGTAAATAAGATGCCTGCAGCAGGAGTGATAGATATGCAATCAATGCTGCATTTTATTCTCGCCAACCAATTGTTCAGGTTGCCTGTGTCGTATCTGAAAGGTTTTGACTCTTACTTTTTCAGTGGGAAATCTGCGCAGCAAAAAGAACAATACAGGATTCAATTCAGGCTTCACAGCAATATGCTGCATCATGTGTCAAATCGTATGTTCATCGAAATGGTGAATGAGAAATATCTTGAAAAATTCAAAGACATTCTTTTGAAACTTCAATCCAAAGAAAACGTGTTGATGCAGCTCACCACAAGACTTGATTTTGCCAATGACCCTTCAATTGAAAGCGAGGAACAACTCAATAAAAAATACTTTGATTTTTTAGTGGCTATGCGTACTTCGGAGACTGCAAATAAATTGCAAAAACTCAACCCCAATCTGACTGAAATGCGTGAAGGGAAAAAAATACAGCCTTTATTAAAACCACAGATCAAAAAATTATACAAGATCATTTCTAAAAATTGCAGTGAAGTGCATACACACACGGAGGCTCAGGAGCAATACCAGCGACTTTGTCAATATTTTATGGATGCAAATTCTATTTACAATAATTATGCATTCGACTTTAGCAGTCTGATGTTGCAGTACACCAAACTTGTTATTCTTTTAATAGCAGTTATCAATTACAGGAAATTAAATAATCTGCCTCTTGATTTTGCTGACTTCACGGGGATTTCTGAAAGACCAACTGTTGAAATTAAAGAAGGAGATATTATGGAATACCAGGACAGCCTGAATACCAGTGCTGCAGTTCAAAAGAATTTCAACTTTACAGATTACAAAGTCAAATATGTATGTGATGAAGAAATGGAAAAAATCCACCGTGATTATTTAATGCACCAGCTCGAATTTCTTGAACAAAGTATTCTCAAAGTCACTGAAGAAATTAAACTTGTTATGCAAAATAAAAAGAAAGTCAGAAGTACAATCTAATTTTTCATGGGTGTTCAAGAAAATTAATTAAAATCATCTTTAAAACCTTATTAAATATGACTTTTCAGAAGATATCGCCCCGAAGGGGCTTCTATTTCGCTACATAAATTTTTTCTACAAAGATTTCACCTCTCCGAGGTTTTCAAACTTGCATAAGCCCTAATCACGTAGTGATTTAATCTTTGTAAAAAAAAACAAACAGCGGCATTAAAGTCACGTAGTGGCGATATAAAAAATTAACCAGACAATATCTAATTCATGAATGTTTTAAAAACCTCAACAATGCTCATACAACAACCACAAGATAAGCAATCATCAGCTTTGGCATCTTATAAAAAAGATAGCTATAACTACATCACAAGGGATATCCAATTTAGATTACGGGAGTGTTTTTTTGGTCTTGGGATAAGATACCTGTATTTCCATGAACGAGACAACACCCTGCTGATTTCAAATATTTCGAATGGAATTGTGCATCTGCTGAACCTATCAAACGGGATATTCAGATCATACAATAGCCATGGCTCCTCTGTCAGGAAGATAAAAGTATTTAATAATGAGATCATTACCGGAGGATGGGATGGGGCGGTACGAATTACCAACTACTTCACATTGAAAGAAAGGTTGATGCTTGGTGATCGTTACATGGGCCGCTGCCCTGGTTTTCATATTACTCCTGACGGGAAACACATTTATTCCTATAGTTATGATTCAGACTTCTTTCCTCCGGGTAAAGTGTTAACCAATATGGTTAGAAAATGGTCTTTGGACAACGGTAAATTATTAAAATCTATTCCAGCTTCAAAAATTCAGCATACTGTGAGAAAAGGCGGTTCAGTTATCAGTTTGAACAATCGCTTATACGTTTGCAGCGACTGTGGCTATTTCAGGATTTTTAATTTGCAAACAAGCAAACTGATAAAAGATATTGTTACGCAACATGATTTTGTTTCACTGACTCCAATGGTTCAGTATAATTTAATCCTGGCATACGATAGTGAGGGTTTCGTTCATTTTTTCAATACCATAAAAAACGAAATTGAGTTCTCTGTAAGAGGTCATGCATCACATATCATGTGTTTGAAGATCCACCCAAAAAATCAGGATATTGTTGTATCGGCAAGCAGTGATGGTACAGTGAAATTCTGGCAAATGCCGGGATTCTCCTTGATAAACACAGTAGAAAATTATCATCGTGATATCTGGTCTTTGGTTATTTTTAATGACAGGCTCGTTATTGGCAATATAGAAGGTGAAATATGCGTGTATGACATCAGAGACCTTACCGATATTCAATTTTTGGGCAGAATCGTACTTGCTAAAGAATCTTTCGTAGTTCAGGCTATGGGATCAAAGAAGTTTTACACCAATAACATCACGGAAATGGAGGTTTTTAATGGAAATGGAGAAACCCGTATAACCGGTAAAGAAGCGGAATATCTCCTTGGAGAAAGTAATGATCTTAATGTTTTAAGAGAGTTATTTGGAATTGAAGACAGGATGAATAAACAAATTGGTGACAAAATAAAAAATATTCCTCAGTTGCAGGAGAGATTTTTTTAAATTCAACCTCCGCGTAAAGTCCCATAGGGACGGTATATTGGTAGAAAATAAAATACGTAGAAAACAAAAGTGCCGTAGGTACGACATTATTATGAATCATATAACATCATCGAGTTGATCACGTTTATTATATCGTCACTACGTGACTTTTGGTTGAGCCTGATTATTTTTTCTACCAATATACCGTCACTACGTGACTATTGCACAGTGTTACCTATTCTTTGCATGACGCCAATGTGCACCATGTGGGAAATTTACGAATTGCGAATCTGTCAGCGCTTTCGTATTTCGTACGTTCGTAATAGATTCGTACTTCGATGAAATAATATGGAGAAGATATTTAAAATACTTAATTAGCCTAGCTCAATAAAATTGCAATAAAAAACAAACTTAAATCAAAACAATTATGAACGATCTCGAAAAATTAAAAAATCTAATTCTGGCCCCTTATATTCTTAAAGCGACGGCTTTGATAATTGTACAACGTAAAGTTGGAGGGAATCAATTCAGGCATTGCTTCTCAACATTGGGGATATTGCTTGATTATAAGTATTTTAGCGATAGTATTCTGCTGAAGGCTTCCCTCCTCCATGATCTGCTTGAAGACCTTCCGGAAACCCAGATTGATGAGATAAGATGGATTGATCCGGAAAGCAATCAGGTGGTGGACCTGGTGCTGGAAGTAACAAAACAAAAAGACGAAACCAAAGAGCAATATCTGCAAAGAGTGCTTGGCAATGGTTCCAAAAAAGCAATGATACTGAAATGTGCCGACAGGATCAGCAACCTGACCGACCTGCATCGCGACACCCATTCTGAACAAAAGATATCGGAATATCTTGATCAAACAATAAAGTTTGTGATACCCATGGCTAGACAAGTCAATGCAAATATGTTTATCGAGCTGACTGACCTTGTCGCAAAACGCAGAGAATTTTTGAGAATACAGGAGAATGAAAAAATTAAAAAGAAAGTGCTATGAAAACAATTACTATAGGGGACATTCATGGTTTAAGCAGGTGGAAAACCATAGACCCAATGAAGTTTGATAAGGTTATCTTCCTTGGGGACTATCTTGATTCTTACATTGTCAGAGATGATGCAATTATTCAGAATTTTAAAGAGATCATTGATTTCAGGCAAGCATGGCCTGAAAAAGTGGAATTGTTATTCGGCAACCATGAAACAAGTTACATGTACGAAAAATACAGGGCGTCGGGATACCGTCGTGGAATAGCGGACAGAGCTACAAAATTGATCTGGGATAATTTTCATCTTTTCAGGATGGCGTGGCAGCACGACAACTTCCTTTGGACACATGCGGGATTGCACCAGGATTATTTTGACAAAAAGATTCTTCCAAAAGTTGAAAAAAGTGATGCAAACCTTGCCGCTACTCTGCAACGGCTTTTTGAGGAGGGTTACGAACCACTTTTTGAAGTAGGGTTTGAACGTGGAGGCAAACGCGCCAACATTGGAGGTCCCTTATGGCTGGATCAACAACTGCTGATACATAAACCTCTGAAATCCTATCACCAGATTGTAGGACATTCAAGGGTGAATGGCATATTGCACTACAGGCTTTCCTCCGATTTAAAAACATCGGTGACATTATGCGATTGCCAGGAATATGGGGATGGGAGTTTTTATGAGTTGGAAATTAAAGATTGAGCCCCACTCTGAAAAGTAAAAAAATCAAAATTGCCGCTAAGGCACGAAGACGTAAAGAAGCGCAAAACATTGAAAAGCAATTATAACTTTTTTGCGTCCCGAAAAATTCGGATCGAGTCTTTGTGTCTTAGTAAAAAGTTTAAAATAAAATCATCAATAACATTATTCGATCGAATTACGAAAAAAGGTACGAATATACGAACTAAGAAACTGTCAGCGCGTTCGTACTTCGTAAATTCGTAAAAAATTCGTACTTCGATGAAATAATATGCTGAAGTTATTTTGAAAGTTTCACTTAGCGGCAAGAAAACGACTAATCAGAGCGGACTCAAGATTAAAACCTTAATAAGATGGGAAAAACAAATCATACGGAAGGCAAAATTTTAATTTATGATGGCAACGATTACATTTCGGTGTATAGCAACGAAATTGAACGTTGCGATAAAGACGAAGATTACGTGAATGTAAAATTGAAAGGTGTTGAAAAATCTTTGGTTTGTGTTGATACCATTAAAAACTGTGCGGAGATGTTGCAACACGAGGGTTTTCAGTGTACCGACAGTGGCAACCTTCTGAATTTGCAAAAAATGAAAAACCTGAATCGTGAAACCCGCAAAATGACATTGATTGATGGTAGTACGAGTATCATCACTCCCAACAGGTATAATGCAACAGTGGCGGCTTTGGCACAGATTCACTCAGGGATTATCGGGCGGTTGCCGGGCAGGATATCCAATATGATTGAAAAATGGAATACAGGCAAAAACTTTGAGATGAACTATTGCGGCTTTAATCAGGGTGTGAATTTTTGTTGTATGCCTTAAAATTTTTTACCTGCAGGCTTTAGAATGAGAATCAAGTGTCTGCTCCGAAAAGTAATAAATGCTAAAATTACCACTAAAACACAAAGACACGAATAAACACAAAATACAAGTTTTTTTAAAAATTGAGACTACTCCGAAAAGTAAAAAAGAAAAAAATGCCACAAAAACACCAATACACTTCACCCCGTGGGATAACTCAATTTTTAAGATACTCATTAAATCTGAAAAATATCCAACGGGGTAAACTACACAAATTAATAAACCCCAATAAAATAGTTTTTCGTGCATTTTTGTGTTTTAGTGGTAAAATAGACTTATCGGAGCGGCCTCAAAATTACATTTTTGTGAAATTTGGTGTTTTCGTGCTTTTGTGGTAAAAAGGACTTATCAGAGTTAACTCATTATTCAAAATTTTTACCCGCACCAGGTTTACTTTTACCCTTATCAAATTGACTTTGGCTGACTCGTGCATTTTTTTTGCTTTTATCAGGATTTGTTTTTATTATTTCGCATCATCAATTAAAATTTAAAAATTCTTAAAAAAACGAAAACAATGAAAAATCTTCCAAAAATTGTGCTGGTGGACGATACCATTGGCAAAGAAGGTGCAGCCCTTGTGGCTGTGGCAAAATCAGTAAAAACAGCATCAGACCCTGACGCAGGTACACCGCCGGTGACCGATACTGTAAGGTATCACGAGGCCGACGATGTGATGGATGTGGTTACTAAGCGTAAAACCGATCCATCACCAACGCTGACAGCAAAACAGAGTCAGCTTAGCGCCATAGTGAGACGCTCCTACGGAAAGGTAATGGCTTATGTGGCCGGAGTAAGCAATGATGTGGCTGTGGCAAACGGCAATATTGAGGCCGGAAGGCAGGTGTTCTTACGCTGTGGATTTACACAGAAAAAAACACCTGATCTTCATCCTCGTGGGTTCGAAATTGTGGACCAGGGTCCAACATGGTATCATCTCCGCGTTAAATCGGTGGGTAAGAGGGCCGCTTATGCATGGAAATGCGGTATTAGCGATGATAATAATACTCCGCCAACGCCGGATAAATTAAGCCCGGTAATGATCACTCTTGAATGTGATGTTATAATCACCAACTGCAAAAAAGGTGCAAATTACGGTTTCCAGTTTGCAAGCATACTGCCGGCAACTCACACCAGCGAAACCAACACAAACCTTCCTGAAATGGCCAAACAAGCCACACTCAACACTACCAACAAGGCCGGCAAGCCCACTTTTGCACTGGGACAGGAGCCTTTGCAATGGAGTGATTTTATTTTCTCACAAACAACATAAAAGAAAACAATCTCCACTTATACCATCACAGAGGTGACCGCGGATTTAAAAGCGGTCACCTCTGTTTTTTTGATAGCATCTGCAACTACCCACAATACACCACATTGCATAAATACCGACGCCGCAAAACGAAAAGTTGCAGCCACCGCGATCAAAGTGATGGTAATACTTATCAAAGTGGTGACATCTTTGATCGCAATGGTGACATCTTTAATCAAAGAGGTGACATCTATGATCACAATGGTGACATCTCTTATAACAGTGGTAACCCTTTTTGCTCAAAATGGCGGCATCTTTGATAACAGTGGTGACATCTTTGATCACAGTGGTGACAACTATGATCGCGGAGGTGACATCTTTGATTGCAATGGTGACAACGGTGATTAAAGTTACTGCAACTTTGATAGGAGAGGACGAATGCGTTTTTTGAAGAAAAACATTGCAAAAGTATCCTGAATAAATTTTAAATAAACAATTGTATAATTTGAGATAAATTTAGTCCCATTTTAGTCATCTGTTTGACAATATCTTCCATACTCCATCCTAATTCTGTAAGTAAAGCACAGCTATTTAAGAAAATGTTTTTAAATTTAGGATCCGTTACACCATTATTTCCTAACTCTATTTTCAAAGCTCTAAATAGAAAATTTACAGCTTTATCATTTTGTTTAGTTTTTGCATATAATACTGCGATATTGCCTATATCCCTCGCCACATTAGGGTGGTTTTCACCCAAACTATTAATATCTATACGAAGTACCCTTTCCATCAATTCTTCCGCTTCAATCAATCGATTAGTTTCTTGGTAAAGTTGTGCCAAATTATTAAGTACATATGCTACATGAGGGTGATTTTTTCCAAGGCTTTCTTCAACTATGCTTAGTGATTTATTAAAAAGCTGCTCTGCTTCTTTATATCTTTTTTCTGAATACAATATACCTGCAAAGGTGTTTATCCTGTTTGCAACATTAGGATGATAATGTCCAAAGTTATATTCATCAATTAATAGCGCCCTTTTAATAATTTTTTCTGCTTCATTTAAACGATTGTTTAACCAAAACAATTGAGCCAAATTTCCTAAATCTCTGGCGACATTAGGATGATTTTCACCTAAGTACCTTTCATCTATTGTAATTGCTTTCATTAATAATTGTTCCGCTTCAAATATCCGATTGGTTTCTTGATATATTAGAGCAAGATTATTAATATCCAGAGCAACTCGTGGATGTTCTTTTCCAAAACACAATTCATTAATATTAATGGATCTATTTATTAATGATTCTGCTTCTTGTAAGCGATTAGTAGATTTCACCACTTGTTCTAGTTGATTAAGAATTATTGCAACATTTGGATGATTAACGCCAAAACTATCCTCAGCAATTTTAAGAGCTTTTCTTAGCATTTCCTCAGCTTCAACAAGCCTAAAAGTTTTTAAAAGCATCTCTGCAAGATTACTATAACAAGATCCAATATTTGGATTACCTTTCCCGCATCTTTCTTCTTCAATGTGTAGAGCTAGTCTTAAAAGTGGCTCAGCATTTACATAAAGAGCAGCTGAAGAAAGAAAAAAACCTAAACTATGAGCACAATATGCAACAACAGTGTTCTGCTTATCTGTTTTCCAATTATAAAATGATTCCACATAAAGTGTTCCCATGTTTTTTTCTTCATTTAAACTGACCCAATAAGATTGTAACTCTCCTTGATTAATTTTTAATATTTGAATAAAATAATCTATATTTAACAAGCAATTACGAAGACGCTCAAAAGATTCAGTTTGCATTAGGAGCCATGGTAATTCATCACATATGCGGGAATCTATTGGTAATTGTTCAAAGTAATCTGCTAACTGTATTCTGAAATCATCTTTTTTATCAACATCAAATACAAATGCTTTTTCAACAGCAGACCTTAAAAAATCATGTGAAAAATTCAGGATGCCCCCCCGATCAATCAGGCTATCTTCGAGTGCAGCACGTAATGGTGACCATATAGCCAAAGGTAACTGTGGTAAGTTGTCAGGTTTAAGTAATTGTAATAATTCGGTTTCCGTTAGTCCACGCCTTGAAGCCCAAATCAATCCAAGAGCTTCACTAACCAATCCCTTTCGATCCTTCTCATAATCTTTTTGGTATCGAAGAAGAATTTTTTGTAATAATGCTGGAGTATCTTTTGTGGAAAGGTAATCAGTCAAACGCATATCAAGATTATCAAAAGTACCGGTAACACGCAATTCATCCAAAATTATTTTCAAATAAAGTGGGTTAGATGTGGTATTTGATTTAGCTAATCTTTCTACATATTTTCCATCAAGTTTTTTACCAAAGCGTTTAAGATATTTTTCTGTCACTTCCCCCTTTTCTTTAGGAGTTAAAGGTTCAACCTGTATTATTTCCAATTCCCTTTTCTTAATTGCTTCAAGAGTATCATCGGGCAGGGTGGAAATAATTAATTTCAGATTATCTCTAAATGGTTCCGATGAAAGCCATCCTAAATTGCGAGCATGATCTTTATCTTCCATTTGATTAAGGGCATCGAGGATAATGATAAATTTAATTCCATTACGATTCGCTTTTTGCCTGGCTTTCGCTAACCATACTGTAAAATCTCTAAGTGTGTCCTCATTTGTTTTTGGTAATTCGTCAGGATCTCCACTCCATTTTTTTATTTCAGAAATTAATCTCTTCATTATTTTCCAATGGTCAGCACTGTCTGATGTACCACCAATATAATGTTGGAAAATAAAATCTTTGGCATGTGTATTACGCCAATGATCAACCCAGTTTGCAATTAATGAAGATTTACCACTGCCAGAATCACCTAGTATTAAAAGTGGTTTCCCGTTTTTCTGCATTTGATGGTCTATTCTAGTAAAGTAATCTTGTCGCCCAATGTATGTGCGGCGACGAGCTTCAGCAAATGCTTCGTGTTCCATGGCTTCATGGGTAATTGAATCAGGAATATCTTCAAGTGGAAATTGCTTGTCAATTGCATCTTTAAGTTGCTTTAAAACAATTGGTGCAAGGGATTGCGGATTTGGATATGTTTCAAGCAATGGAATATTCTTTGCTTTACAAAGAACACGAATTTCATTTTTTAAACGGGTTTGCTGGTCGTCAGCAGCTTTATTATCCGAAAGGAAATCTGCCCTTTTGTCTTTCGGTATTGTATCAATATATTTAGGATCGCGAAAGTAAAAGAAAGCGCGGCCATCCATTTTCGTTTCTTTAAGAACTCCATGAATAATTTCCAATTCGGTAACACTTTTGTTGTGCGTATTTTCAAGCCAGGATTGCTCTTGAATTAAGTCTCGTGTAAATGCGTCCTTATTGGGAACCCACCCATACCGTTCACCAAGCAACCCAATAAAAAATGGTCGGCATGCATGAATCTCATCCAGACATAACTTAAGAGTTTCATTTCGTGTGCTCTGTTCTTCTGCAATTCCCCAGCGAAGATCTACTTCCACCAGTTCCACATGCCTCTCCTTACAGAAACGACGAAGTTCTGGCCAGCAATGTGTCATTAATGCATTACGATCTTCAATCATATCGCGAAAGGTAGAGGAAACAAAAATCCTTACGGTGCGCTTTTCTTGTTGCTTGTTATTATTCATAGATTAGAAGGTTTAAATTAGTTTACAAATTTATTAATTTTTGTTTAAAATCGATCTGTTCAGAGATTTTTTTTTCGCATGTCTAAAAAAGCAAATTTGAGTTCACCTTGATTAGTCCTTTACCTGCCGCAAAGGCTCAAAGCACCTAAGTTTCACAAAAAATCAAATTTGCTTTTCAATGCATTGTGTTTCTTGCTGACTTGCTGTCTTAGCGGCAATTTTGTATTTTACTTTTAGGGATTGGATCATCAATTATTATTTGAAAAATGTTGCTTTTAACTACAATCACAATCCTTTTTGTACTTTTGAATAAAATTTGTTTAAAGATGAATTTATGAAGCAGAAAAAAACTCCTCCTTTTTCGTTCCGCATCAAAAGATGGTGGCAAGGTTATGAGTGGCCCGTTATCATTGGGCTTGGTGTGGCTGCAATCATTATTGGTTGTTTTGGTTTTAATAAACACCTTGGTCCAAACAGTGATCACTCAGTTGCCGGTATTCTATACCGTGTGTTGCAGTTGTTCTTTGTTGATTCCGGTTTTCTGGATGGCATAGATCCACCGGTAGGTTGGGAAATAAATGTTGCAAGATTTCTCGCACCATTCACGCTTACTTATACCGCCTTTCAGGCATTGGCTGTGATTTTTGCAGAACAGATAAAAACGCTGCGCCTGCTTCGCTTAAAAGATCATGCAATCATCTGCGGGCTGGGCGGCAAAGGACAACTGATAGCAAAACAGTTTCTGGAAGCCGGCATAAAAGTGATTATCATTGAACAGGACGATGAGAACGACTTTGTAAGGCAACTCAGGGAAGAAGGCGCCATTGTTTTCTTTGGCGATGCCACTGATTCCGGTCTTCTGATGAAGGTGAGAGTCCATACCGCCAACTACCTTATCTGCGTTTGTGGTGACGATGGAATAAACACTGAGATTGCAGTCCGTGCACAAAAACTATGTGAACAAAAGAAATCAGGGCAACTGAAATGCATCACTCATATTGTAGATCCCAAGCTTTGCGAACTTCTGGAGAACTATGAGAAAAAAACTTCAGGCGCCTGCACATTCAGCCTCGACTTCTTCAACATTTACGAAAGAGGCGCCAAAGCGCTGTTAACAGAGCATCCCGCCACCGGAAATATATTGATAGTTGGCTTTGGCCGCATGGGCAGTGAATTGCTGTTTACTATTGCCGGCAGCACAGAAAGTAAAACAGACATTGCCCATCCCATGCAGATAAGCGTTATTGACAGGGATGCAAAAAACAAAATTAGATCGTGGTGTATGCGCTATCCCCAATTCAGCAACGCATGCCATATTCATGCGATAAATATGGATGTTACTACCTGCGATTACGAGAAGGCCACTTTCCTCTTCAATGACGAAGGCAAATGCATCATCAACAAAATATACATCTGCTTTGATGATGATTCGTTCGGGCTTACCGCAGCCCTCAAGCTGCATCATCACCTGGAAGGGAAGCACGTCCCCATCATCGTCCGCATGAACCACGACTTTGGTTTAGCCAACCTGCTACACAGCAAAGAATCCGCAGGATTTGAAAACTTGTATGCTTTCGGACTGCTGGAGAGGACTTGTAGGTTGGAGAGGATATTGAGCGATGAAAGTTGAACGTTGAGTAAATCTTATTTTAATCTCCTCCTGCAATAAAGGGATTAAATTTTAATTTCTCTCCGCAACTGGGGCAGTTCCCTAATAAGCCAGAATCTTCCCATGCTTCATCAGGTAACTCCAAACAAGGAGATTGATCTGGACTCAGCCCTGTTTTCTTTGTTATTATATTTATTGTTTCTATAACTGAAACTCGTGGATTAAAACGGTGACCACATGAAGGACAATCGGCAGAAGGCTCTTGGTATTTAAGAAATTCATAATCCCATATTCTTCTTATAGTAATTATATTTATGTTTTTATAATAGTAACTTGGTATTTTCACAACAAAAATATCTCCTGAATCACCACCTAGTATCAATATGTTGTTATGAATACACATAGAACTTATATTTTGGTTGCAAACGAACTTGGCTACTATTATTCCTTTTTTTAAATCATATAATGAGCAGCTATTGGGCTCAACAGTAGAAAAGGCTATATTCCCTTCATGAGTTATTGATCTTAACCATTGATTATTATCAACCCTAAAATTCCTTTCTATCTGACCACTTTTTAATCTCCAAATACAGACGTTTTCCTTTGATGATGAGACTGCATGTTTGCCATCTGAAGTAATAAATGCAGTTATAATTGCGTCTCTATGCCCTTTAAATACTTTGACATGTTTGTCATTCCATATATCCCATAAAATAAAATTATTATTTTCTAAATAAACCATAAGTGCCATTTTTCCATCAGGCGTAAAATGTATATTTTTTATCCAGGAATTATCTATTGTTAGTTTCTTTAAAATTTTGCAGCTTTCTATGTCCCAAACTATGCAGGAGTTATCTCTAGAGGCTGAAATTGCATATTTCCCAATGGGGTTAATAGTAATAGAGTCTACAATATTTTTATGCTCATGAAAAACATTATTTAGTTTTTCAGTTTCTGTATTCCAAATGACACATAAACAATCTGCTGATCTTGAAATAACCTTCCTCCCATCAGGAGTAAAAACAGCTTGCTCAACATAATCTTTATGACCATACAAAGATTTATACGTTAATTTCTCCTTATTATAAAGTATACATGTATTATCATCTGAAGTCGAAATTATTAACTTGCCATTTGAAGAATATGCAACTGAATTAACTAAATCACTATGATAAAAAAAAGTGTTTAGAAGTTTGAATTGATTAATATTCCATTCTTTACAAAATTTATCTTTAGACGCCGTAATGGCTTTTTCACCGTTAGGAGAAATTGAAATATCAGTAATTGAATCAAGATGCCTTTCAATATTATTTTCTTTGCCATTTTCCAAATTCCAAATAATACATGTACCATCTGTAGAAGCAGAGATTGCCAATTTCCCATCGGGGCTTAATACTACATAATTAACACTTTCTGTGTGCCCCACAAAAGTCCTAATAGGAATATTCTTTTCAATATCCCAAATGATACAAGTTTTATCATCTGAAGCAGAAATTGCGAATTTCCCATCATGTGTCATTTCTAAACAATTCACAATTCCCACATGTCCTTTACTTGATAAAATACATTCCCCATTTTTCTCATCATATATATTTCGTGAAGTGTATTCTATTTGTAAATAAATTAGCTTCCCATTTGGAGACATCCTAATTCTATTTTTATAATCAATATCCTTTTTATAAATATTAATAGTTTTGCCAGTTTCCAAATTCCAGAGAATAATTTCATTATTAGATTCCGTTAGAGCATATTTACAATCAGGAGTCGATTCGATTTTATTTATTTTTCCAGTATGTCCAGTTAAAGTTCTCAATGATAATTCTTTTGACAGATCCCAAATAACGCATGAATTATCACTATAACCTGCAATTACTCTTTTTCCATCAAAGGTAATCGCAATGGCGGTTATGCCATTATTGGAAATTTTAAGATTTTTTAGTAGCCTCCCTGTCGATAAATCCCAATAGATACATTCCTTCCATGAACATGAAACAGCATTTTTGCCATCAAGAGTAATAGCCAAATTATCAACAGAAGAAGTATGTCCCTTAAGAATGAATAGTGGCTGACCATTTTGAAGATTCCATAAAATACAGTTGTTATCATGTGATCCAGAAAGTGCTCTTCTAGAATCGGTTGTAAATGCAACAGTATTTACGGGTCCAATATGTCCTTTTAGGCTTTTTATAGCTTGACGTAATGGTACTAAAAAAGGACGATTCGATAAATTCCGTAAAATAAGTTTGTTCAATGTCTTTTCTGAAGTTTTGGTAGCTGCATTACCTAATGACCCTTCATAATTAAAATTCCATGCCTGCTGATGAGAAAAATAAGAAAATTCATTGGCATAATTTTGCAGGTTACTGCTTTCATTTCCTAAAAAATTTAGAAAATCTTTTAGTTTGTCAGTATTTGTAGGATTAGTTTTTATTCGTTCTATTTCTTGATCAATTTGTTCATCTGTCCAAGGAGTTATACTTTCAGGTATTTCAAGTTCATCAATTGTTATTTCTCCTTTAGCACAGGCAATCAAGTCTTGGGTGTATTTATCCATTCTAGCCTGCCTTGCTTTTTCTTTTCTAATGTTTTCCTGGTTATCTGGTATAACTTCCAATACCTCATTAAAATCATTAACCAAATCATAAGTCATCCTGGCAGCAGCTTTAGCTTGAATGAAATCAAGGTCGCAAAGGGTGTTGGTTACTTCATACCACAATTCTCCTTTGGTTTGCTGCCAGGGCAGTTCAACCAGTTTGCGGATATTGGGTTTCTTTTGGGTGGGTTCATCCAAATAGAGGGGCTTGGATTGGAAGTAGGAAGCGAGGGTGGTGTGATGTCTTTGGTTCATATTGTTTGTTTATATCTCTATGTTTTAAACACCGTCGGGTGCTGCGCACACCAATGGGTTTTGGTTTTTCAAACCCGGCGGTGTCTATAAGACCCGCCGGTGTTTACTATAAATATTTATTCAATCATCAATGATTCAATCGTATTATTGTCATGCTTTTGCTTATGATACTCACAAAATTCAGACTCAGAGTTAAACCAACCTATCACTTTGTCACGCTTCACTTTTGTCGGTTTAACTGATATTATAGTCAAATAAGAGGACCATGGGTAATCTGCCATTGTTTCGCAGAAACCATGGTGTACCGGATTATTGTGAATATAATATACCAATTGCTTAAAATATTTTTCATTTTCTACGATCAATCTTTTGAATGGTGATTCAAACAAACTCCCTGTTCGATGGTATCTTTTATTGAAAACCTTGGCATAAGCATTAAACAAATTTCCAAATTGCTGAGTAGGGTTGTATTTCTTCTTTTGAGGATATATTATGTGCTTCTTTTCCTCCTTTGGTTTGATGAAACCAATGTCTTCGGAGGCATGGATCCGGACAAGTATGTGAAAGTGATTTTTCATTAATACCCAAGCAAAGGTATCAGCAACCGGAGCAATATATTCGTCATATAAGCGCAAAAAGTGCTCATAATTGGCAGGTTCCCTAAACAGGTTTTCACTATTAATACCACGATTGTAGATGTGATAGTATTTATCGTATTCTAATGGTGCGGGGTGTTTCATGGTTTTATTTTATGTTTTTTTAAACACCGTCGGGTGCTGCGCACACCAATGGGTTTTGGTTTTTCAAACCCAGCGGTGTCTGTAAGACCCGTCGGTGTTTACTCGTAAAAAGATTAAAAAACAACTTAAATACTGCATCCCAAATCCTCACACTTCTTTGCTGCCATGGCTGCTCCACAAGTTTGCGAGTGTTAGGTTTCTTTTGGGTGGGTTCATCCAAATAGAGGGGGCTTGGATTGGAAGTAGGAAGCGAGGGTGGTGTGATGTCTTTGGTTCATATTGTTT
>CAISZK010000278.1 GCA_903889915.1 uncultured Bacteroidota bacterium | reverse complement strand
CGGCTTTGTCAGGAACGAGTAAGCAAACAGTATAAGGTTTCTGATTGTTATAAAGCATGCACTGTTCAATGAAAGAAGATTGTCCAACCAGTGATTCTTCTATGTTTTCAGGGTTATACTTTTCGCCATCATCTGCTATCAGAAGACTTTTGAACCTTCCAAGAACGCTTAGGAATCCGTCATTATCCATAAATCCCATATCGCCCGAATATAGCCACCCTTCTTTTATTGTTTCTTTCGTGGCTTCAACATTTTTCCAATATCCGGCCATAACATTTTCACCCTTTATGACTATTTCACCTTTTTCGCCGGTTGGGAGTTCAACACCATTGTCATTACAGATCTTTAAACTCAGGTCTGAGACCAAATAACCAGAAGTGCCTAATTTGTGTTTACGTTCAGAGTTTGATGAATAACGGGAGCAGCTTCTGTTAATCCATAACCCTGGAACATCGGAATTCCTATGGCATAAAAAAACCTCTGCAGTTCAATGTCGAGCAAAGCACCGCCACCCACAAAAAACCGGAGTCTTCCGCCAAAATTTTCACGTACTTTTTTAAAGATTATTTTGTCAATAATTGCATAAAAAGGTTTCAAAAGGAAACGCCATCCTTTGCCTTTTCTCCAGTCATCACCATTGTAACTATAAGCCACCTTCAACCCAAATTGAAATAATGCTTTTATCAGCTTTCCTTTTGCATCTATACCTGTCTCGATATTTTTACGGAAATTTTTTGCAAGAGCAGGAACACTTAATAAGAAATGAGGTTTAATTTCTTTGATATTTACAGGGATATTCCTGAGTGTCTCCATCGGTGTTGATCCGTTTTGAACGGAAGCAAGAGAGGCCCCTGCTCTCATGACAGTGTAGATACCCACTGTGTGAGCGAATGCATGGTCCCAGGGTAATGTCATCAGTGTAACGTACCAGTCGGGAACATCCATGAGACTCATGGATTGTTCAGTGTTTGCAGTGTAATTGCGGTGCGTGAGCATGATGCCTTTTGGATCGGAGGTAGTACCCGAAGTGTAACAGATATTGGCAAGATCATCCGGCTTTACAGATTTCCATATTGCATCATATTCTGTCTTTGAAGTGCGGATAAATTCTTCACCGGAATTCAGGATATCCTGAAAATAGATTTCATTCTTCTCATAATTTCCAAGAGAATCCAACACTATTACCTTTTCAAGTTTTGGCAAAGCCGACATGACTGACCTGATTTTATTGATCTGCCCTTTGGATGTTATCACCATTCGAACTTCAGCATGATGAAGGCGGAATTCAATTTCGGCAGGATTGGAAAGTTTAACAGAGAGCGGCACATTAATGGCTCCTGCATAGAGAATGCCAAGTTCACTTACCACCCAATCATTGCGTCCTTCGGAGATGAGGGCGATTCTGTCTCCTTTACGGATGCCGAGTTTTACAAGCCCGGCCGCAAAGCGATGGACCAGCACATTGACTTCTCTGTAAGTCGCCGCTGTGTATTTGTCATTTTTCTTTTCCCACAAATATACGTTGCTTCCGAACTTTTGAACACTTTCTTCAAAGAGGTCAGTGATGGCGTACATTGGGGGTTTCCTAAGTGTTGAGGAGCTTATTTTATGTTGTGTAAATTCAGTGCATTCTGGTATTTCCTTGCATTGGCTGCATGTTCAGCAGCAGTCCTTGCAAAATTATGGAAGCCTGAAAAATCTTCTTTTGCACACATGTAGATGTAATCATGTTTTTCATAATCCAGTGTTTTATCAATAACACGAGGATCGGGGAAACAAATAGGACCCGGAGGAAGACCTGTCACTTTGTAAGTATTGTAAGGAGATTCAACTTCGAGATGACGTTTCAATACACGTTTGATGGTAAAATCTCCCACTGCAAACTTCACTGTCGGGTCGGCTTCAAGCTTCATTCCTTTGTTCAGTCTGTTGAGATAAAGCCCCGCAATTGTTGACATTTCGCTAAACTGTGCTGTTTCTTCCTGAACGATGGAAGCCAAAATTTCAATCTGGATAGGAGTGAGGCCAGCTTTATTTGCTTTATCCATCCTGTCTTTTGACCAGAATTTTTTATACGATGCATTCATCTTTTCAAACAACTGTGTTGGCGAGGTATTCCAATACATCTCGTAAGTGTCAGGAATAAAAACAACGATTGCATTGTCGGTGGTAAATCCAAATTTTGAAAGATAGTGTGAATCATTCAGAACTTTGAGAATAGAGGCCGAATCGGCTTCCAGTTGTTTAGATATTTTTCCTGCAAGCTGATACTTCGTACGCACATTGTTGAACACAAGTTTTACCGGTTCCTGCCTTCCTGTTTTCAGCATGTTGATAAGATCATTATTGCTCATACCATCAGTTATCAAATATTTTCCGGGTCGCACATGGTTAGTATAATCTTTGTAATCGGCAAGCCATTCAAACGATTTGATATTTTTCAGGATCTGACCGGCAGTCATGCTATCCTTTACATCAGCAAATGTTGCCCCTGTGCGGATATAAAAACTTCTCATCTTCCTGCCGTTCAAACTGACGTTCCCTTTCCACCCTGTGTAAGCCTTGTAGCCAACATAAATACCTGCCAGGATAAACAGGATCCCTGCAATTACAAGTATTTTGAACCAAACTGATTTTTTTCCTTTTGCCATAATAATTTTATTCTTTTGCTCTGATTTTTCTAAATGAAACGTGTTGTCAATAATTCAAAAATATTTTCTATTCCTTCACCATCTACAACCCTCTGTCATCTGTTTTCTATTAACTCTTTTCTAACTTCTCTCTTCTTTCAACAACTGCAGCATATACTCATCTTCCCATCCATTCTTTGCTCTCAGCCATTCCTTTTTCAATCCAATGATACTGAATTTGTGCTTTTGAAACAATTGTAAACTGTTTTCATTGGCAGGAGTAACATTGCAATAAAGCTGGTGCAAATGCAAAATATCGAAAGAATAATCAATGAGCATTGTCAGCGCTTCGGCTGCATAACCTTTTTGGCGGTGGTGGTCATCAATGAGTATTCCCACTCCTGCACGCAGATGTTGGGGGTCGAAGTCGAAAAGATCAATGCAGCCAACAGCTTCGCCGGTTTTGTTCAGGATGATCATCAGGCGCAATTGTTTTGCTGTATAAATATCCTGCTGTGCATTCAGAATATATTCTTCAAGAATCTGCCGTGAATAGGGCGTAACAGTGTTGCTCAGATGCCATATTTTTGTGTCATTTTCCCAAGTGTATAAAAGATCAACATCGGCAGGTTCAGGAGCACGAAAATAAATGGTTTGGCCTTTCATAATTCAAATATTTACTTCACCTTTAAAAGCATTTATTGCAGGCCCACTCAGCCAGATCTCGTTGAATGATGTTTCGGTAACTTTATTGAAATTCACCAATAAATCTCCTCCTTTGGTTTTGATCCTGCAAATGTCAGCGGTATTGCAAAACCCCGAAAGACTTGCAGCAAGTGCAGTGGCTGTAGAACCTGTCCCGCATGATAATGTTTCATCTTCAACACCCCGTTCATACGTTCTCACAAAAATTTCGTCATTCAAAACTTCTGCAAAATTGACATTAATTCCATGTTCCTTGAAAGGGCTGCCATATCTTATTTTCCGCCCTTCTTTAAAAACATCCAACGCTTCAACATCGTTCATGAAGCGCACCAGATGCGGAGACCCCGTGTCTATAATAAAATCGTCACTGTTCTTTTTAATATCTTTAACATCCTGCATTTTCAACTTCACAAAAGTCACATCTCTTTCTTTGTTTATAATGAAAGCCTGATGCAACCCATCAACAGCGCTGAACAAAACATTTTCCTTTATTAGCCCGAGGCGATCAGCAAAAGCAACAGCACAGCGGCCGCCATTGCCACACATGGTTCCCTCCCTGCCATCGGAATTAAAATATACCATTTCAAAATCAGCGCTGCGACTGTTGTTGATCAGTATAAGCCCATCTCCGCCAATGCCGAAATGCCGGTGACATAAACGGGCAATAAGTTCTGTTGATGTTTCAGATTTTCTGATCACAGAACTCCTGTTATCAATCATGATGAAGTCGTTGCCTGTTCCGTGATATTTGCTGAAGCGAAGGATCATTTGCTGTTGAGCTGGCTGATCAGTTGCGGGCTGTTGACCGGCACCAGCGGTTTGAAATTAATGGTTCTGTCAATCTGGTAATAGTCCGACATGTATTTTAAGTAAAGCACCTTGTTGACCATTTTATAAGAAACCATATCGAACTGGTCAATGCCGAAAACAACAAGTTTGTTGTTACTTATTTTGTAGCCTTTGTAATTTATCGGGGATTTCCAAAACTCGACCCTCAGGATACTTTTATTTTGAGGACGTGTTTTGTTATCCGTCAAAAGTGTATCAAGATTGTCGGCGCCGGTGTTCAGGAACATATCAATCCCGGGCACGTTATAAGATTTTGCAAAAATTATTTTATCTGATCTTACAGCAAGGCTTCCTGTAGATTTATAACTATTGATATCAATATTGTTTTGACTTTTTAAAATAGAATCCCGCACCAGTGAGTCGGGCAGATGCCCATTATATTGCGCAAGAAATTCATCCAGCGCAGCAGGATCAATAGTATTTCTACTGGTAGTGTCGTAATAAGCCGAGTCGTTTTTCAGCCCTGCATCGGTGAGTTTATTATTTGCAGCAGTGTTGTTTTTATTCGTCTCATTGTCGTTGATGACCGTAACATTATTTTCATTGTGTTTGCTGAAAATATTGCTGATATAGTTTTTGGCTTTTCGTATAAAACCCCAGTCGCCGATATTATTTCCCTGCCACCAAACAATGCTAAAGGCGATGAGTATTCCAATGAAAACCCCAACGAGCATGTAAGAATATTTGTTTCTGGATTTTTTCATACTTTAAACCAAATTGATGGCTTCCGGCAATTGAAATAAAATTAATGTGCAAAGGTATAAAAAAACAACTCTCATTACCTGACTTTTCACATCAGAATGATTTTTTTATGAACAGAGGGATTGTGGAAAAAGTTCAGATTTTAAAAGGAAAAGGTCAAGGTTTAAAGTTTAAAGTTCAATGTTGCGGACTGCTACTGTTACTGCCACTGCCACTGCCACTGCCACTTTTTTTTATTCCTTTACAAACTTCTTTACAGTAAATCCCATTTCAGTTTTCACTTCTACAACATACACACCTTTAGGAAATGAAGAAACATCAATATTGGTAGCTGTTTGAAGTATCTGTTTTTGAAGCAATAATTGTCCCTGGATATTAAATATCAACATCACTTCATTTTTATCATTATCAAAAGAAGTGCGTTCAACAGTAATATTATCATGCGTAGGGTTGGGGTAAACAACGAAATTATTATCTGAAATATTTTCCGTTATCCCCGTCGCAATGCCTGCTATATAGTTGCTGAATGCTGTGGAATCGCCATTGAAAACATCAAGATCAACATCTGGATTGCCAATCCCTGAAACAGACGCATACCAATCGTATTGCTTGAAAGCCCAGTCTGACCAAACACCAATGTTGGCAGGTGGAGTAGTGGCGCTGGTTCCCGGATCGGCTATCCAGAGTTTATAAGTATTTATAGAACTGTTGAGGTAGGCTGCATAATTTCCATTTGTATAAATAACAGGAGCAACACCCGTTTGTGTCTGTACTGTTGATACCCACTGCTGAACCCATGCTGTTAAAGCAGCACTGGTAAATGATGACGAAAGAGTACCTCCACTGGAAGGGTCTTCGAGATCGAGAACAGGAGGCAGAAAACCTTGTCCGATGTAGGAAGCAGCAACACTCAAAAAATGTTGCGCTTCGGCAGTAGCGCCATTGCTGATTGGAGATGCAAAATGATATGCTCCCATGACCACACCCGCGCTTATCCCATTTGTCATATTGGTTATAAAAGAAGGGTCAGTATAACTTATTCCCTGCGAAGCTTTGGCAAAAGCAAACACATAGCCTGCCGCTTTCACCTGCTGCCAGTCAATAGCGCTATAAGGCGAATCGCTGTCGTAGTGCGAAACATCAACACCAAGAACGAGGGTGCTTGACCCGCCATTTGACTGCCTCCATACCAGGGTTGAATAAGGAGAGCCTGTGTTAGTCAAGCATCCTGATACTGTTGTTAAGAGTTTTACTGTGCCGGTAAAGGTTGCAGTCCATCCAAGATATGGTGCATTCGGGCAACTGGTTCGTGAGGAATTATTTTGATAGCAAAATACAGTTGAAGAAGCATTGTCATACAAAGTCAGTTCGGCATCCCATGCCTGACTTCCCCCGAATTCGCTGCAATAGGACCATTCGTAAGTGTTGCCCTGAACTACATTGAATAATGTCCAGTTGCCTGCGTTCATATAAGCGCTGACAGTGGTCCATGCTGAAGAAGTTGTGGAAAACGTTGAGGATGGATATTGATTTGTGAAATTTGAACATCCGCCATTGTCGCAGGATTGAGCTTTTACACCAATGTTAAGAAATGAAAATAATGCAACAGAGAGAAGGAGTTTTTTCATGGGTTTAAGTTGTGTGATTGATGAATTGTTTAAAGTTTAATGTTGAGTCCACTCCGATAAGTCTTTTTCTTGCCGCAAAGGCTCAAAGACTCGAAGTTTCGCAAAAAAAAACTTGCTTTTCAATGCTTTGCGTATCTTGATGTCTTAGTGTCTTAGCGGCATTTTTGTGTTTTATTACTTTTCGGAGCAGACTCAATGTTTAATGTTCAAGGTTGCGGTTCGCTGTAAAAAGGGTTCTCCTTTGTAAGAAAAGAAAGAACCCCAATTCCCTTTTCCGTTTTCACTTCCACTATATATACTCCGTTTGAGGAGAAGAATATTTTTTTAAAGAGAATTATTTTCTATGGATTGCAAATCCCGTTCATTGGGCAAATCCCGACAGACGGGAGATGAGCGCAAACAATCAGGTAAGATTGCAATTATAATTTTAAGTCTTCCGGACTACGTCTGCTATCCCAAATGTGAAGTATCTCAATAGAGCGATCAGTTTCAATATAGAAAATCTGATAACTATCCTTTACAAAAAATCGTTCTTTCCGGTCAGCTAATTGTCTGCCAATTTTAGGATAATAAGCAATCTTTTTTATTATCTTTTTTAGAGAATTATCAAGTTTGCGACTGTAAGATTTATTCCCTATGCGTTGATGCCAGTAATCAAGTATTGATATTCGGTCAGCAACAGCCTGTGGTGACCATATTATTCGTTTAGCCATTTATCAACCAGTTTGTCAGCCTGAGCATTTGTTAAGAAATTGCCATTTCGGATTTGTTCTTTCGACTCCTCAATTCTCTGTAGTTGTCCTTTTGATAATTTGGGTTGGGCAGAGGGAATATATTTCCTGTCAAGTATTTGTTTAACTGCTTTTAAAAAGTCATCATCATTGATATTCTCAATGCTTTCGTGCATCAAGGTTTTGAGATTATTTACTGTCATAAAATCTTTTTTGCAAAATTACAAAATTCTCAGGCTATCACAATAAAAAAATGTTCCACCTTTTTGAGGGGTGGAACTTTATTTTGAATGAGAATTGATTGAGG
>CAISZK010000277.1 GCA_903889915.1 uncultured Bacteroidota bacterium | reverse complement strand
TTAATCCAACAATTTCAATGATGAGTTTTCTGATTGAATTTATCTATTTTTGTAAAAATAATTGTTGTCATCAAATCTTAAATCAAAAATCTTAAATCAAAAATCCTCAAGGAATGAAACCAGTATTACTCATCTTAACCCTCATCCTGATGACAAATTTTTCATGCAAAACAGGTCCGAATAATGCCGGCAAAGCAAAGAACACTTACACCATAAAAGTTGGCGAAGTGCAGGTGCTGACATTTAAAACCGGCCCCAGCACCGGCTATTCGTGGCAATGCATGAATGAAAAAAACGACTATGTTGAACTGATCAAAAAAGAATCAACACCCACATCTAAGCTTATTGGTGCACCGGCTATTCAAAACTGGAGCTTCAAAGGAATAAAAACCGGCACGGTCACACTCAACTTTGTGTACAAACGCCCCTGGCTAACAGTAAATGCCGACTCAATAAACTATACTATAAAAGTGAAATAACCATCTTAAACAAATTCCAAAATCCAAAATCCAAAATCCAAAATCCAAAACTTAAAAAATAAACCAAATCAAACCACAAACTATGAAAAAACAAATTCTTTTAGCCATGCTCTGCATCTTCGCCATGCACACGAGCTTTTCGCAGGACAATTCAGAAATTAAACCTCTGAAGAATATCTTTAAATTCAGTGTGACCAACTTTTTCGACCACACTTTTCAGGCAAGTTATGAACGTCAGACATGCGACAATGCCGCACTGATGTTTAGTGGTGGTTTGCTATACCAGCACAACTCCAGCGACGAAATGTCGGGCTTTAAATTCGAAGCGCAATACAAGTATTTTGTCTTTACCAAGGAAAAAGAAACCTCTGGAATGAAGATCTATTTTGCTCCTTATCTTTTCTACAGATATACTGACAAGACTGATGGATACTATATGTACGACCCGGGCTATGGTTATACCTCAACGAAATATATTTTCAATTCCTTTTCAGGAGGCGTTTATTTCGGAATGGGTTTCACCATTGCCAGAAAGATCAGTATTGACGGCTATATTGGCGGCGGTATCAAACGCACATTTGGCGGCGGCCTGAAGGACAATGTGAATTATTACAGCTCCGGCATTACCGATCCGGGTTATAATGGCATCACTCCAAAAGGTGGAATAGACGTGGGATTCAAATTCTGAAATAGTCAATGGTCAATGGTCAATAGTCAATAGTCAATGGTCAATGGTCATTGGTCAATTCAAAATAAACCCTGTTGAATAAGCAGGCATTGGCTAATGACTAATGACTAATGACTAATGACTGATGACTAATGACTATTGACAGACATTAATTAAGTTTACCAATAAAAATTACACTTGATGAAACGAATTTATTTTATCCCTGCATTGCTTGTGCTTTCAGCTTTGATCGTCTTTACAGGGTGCAAGAAAAAAGATACAACTGATGCCGGTTCGGCGTTTACAATAGGACAAAGTTATCAGGGAGGTGTGGTTGCCTATGTTCTCAAATCAGGCGACCCCGGATATGATCAATCAGTGGCTCATGGTTTGATTGCTGCAACAAATGATGTTGGTACAAGCACACAATGGTACAATGGGAATTATGTTGCTACCAGCACTTCTACAGCGTTGGGTACCGGCAATGCCAATACGAATGCTATTGTCAGTACTCAGGCGGCGGGCAACTATGCTGCCAAAATATGCGCTGATTATTCAATCAACGGTTACAGCGATTGGTATTTGCCCAGCAAGGATGAGTTGAACAAATTATACCTGAGCAAAGATCTTATCGGGGGTTTTATGGCTATGGCTTACTGGAGTTCTTCGCAATCTGATAATAACAAAGCATGGAAACAGTTTTTTAGTAATGGAAATCAATTTGCAGACTCAAAAGCCACCACTCTTTATGTGCGTTGCATACGGTCTTTTTAAGCAACATCAGAAGCATCAAATTAGAGCCCACTGGTTCGAAGCGAATAGTTTGTTGAATTTGAAAGATGATCATAATGAAACATTTTTTTTGGCTCGACTAAAAAATATTTTTTGATTTCCTTCAATTGTAATTAGAATTTATAACTTTGTTCGCACTTGAATTAACCAAATTTGGAACAACCAAAAACTAACAATAATGAAAAATACAGCATTTTTAAAATTTCACGAAGCGCTGGGCGCTAAGATCATTCCTTTTGCAGGATTCAACATGCCGGTTCAATACGAAGGTATCATGGCCGAGCACGAAGCAGTAAGAAAATCAGTAGGTGTGTTTGATGTTTCGCACATGGGCGAATTCTGGGTGAAAGGTCCAAAAGCCCTCGATTTTGTGCAGTGGGTAACTTCAAATGATGCTTCAAAACTTGTTGACGGAAAAGTTCAGTATTCCTGTTTCCCCAATGAACAGGGCGGCATCGTTGATGATTTGCTGGTGTATCGTGTGGATGCAGAAACTTACCTGCTTGTGGTCAATGCAGCAAACGTTGATAAAGACTGGGCATGGTGCAACAAACAAAATAAAATGGGTGCAACTCTGTACAATGCGTCGGATGAAATTTCACAACTTGCCATCCAGGGACCAAATGCACTGAAAGCAATGCAACAACTCACTCCAACCAAAGTGACCGACATGGAATATTACACTTTTAAAAAGCTTGATTTTGCAGGCGTGAAAGATGTGATTTTTGCAACAACAGGCTACACCGGTTCGGGTGGATGCGAAGTGTATATGGCAAATGAAGATGCTGAAACAATCTGGAATGCTGTGATGGAAGCAGGAAAAGAATATGGTATAAAACCTATTGGCCTTGCTGCCCGCGACACTCTGAGACTTGAGATGGGATACTGCCTTTATGGAAATGATATCAACGATACCACTTCGCCTATTGAAGCAGGACTTGGCTGGATCACAAAATTTACCGATACCAAAGACTTCGTAAACAAACCATATATCCTCAAACATAAAAAGGAAGGAACTGAAAAAAGGCTCGTGGGATTTGAACTTATTGATAAAGGAATTGCACGCCACGACTATGAAATTGTTGATGCAAGCGGCAATAATATTGGAAAAGTAACTTCAGGTTCTATGGCGCCATCATTGGGTATTCCAATAGGTATGGGATATGTAAAAACCCAGTACGCCAAAGAAGGAAGCGAGATTTATGTGAAGGTTCGCGACAAAGCTTTAAAAGCAAAAGTGGTAAAATTCCCTTTCTACAAAGGTTAGAAAGCTGTTCAAAGTTTAAAGTTAAATGGTCAATGGCTCTCTGATTCCCATTGACCATTGACTAATGACTAATGACTTTTGACTATTGACCATTGACTAATGACAATTGACGCTTCATGAGAACTATTGAGACCTGTTTCGCGCCACCATTATTTCCGCATATTCTCACAAAAGAGAATTTCAGTGTGGTGATAGTTGATATTCTCAGAGCCACGACGGCAATGTGTACTGCTTTCGAAATGGGAGCTACAGAGATAATTCCTGTCGCTGAAATTGAAGAGACAATTAAATACAGGAACAATGGTTACCTGATTGCCGGCGAACGCGACGGGATCGTTATTGATGGCGCTGATTTCGGCAACTCACCCTTTAATTTTACAAGGGAAAAGGTGAATGGTAAAAAGATTGTCATCACAACTACCAACGGCACGCA
>CAISZK010000276.1 GCA_903889915.1 uncultured Bacteroidota bacterium | reverse complement strand
TATCAATCACTTTCCTGTAAACATCAATTATCTCTTCAGAAAATCCTTGTTGAATTCGCTTTTCTGAGAGCCATGAAAAAAGAGTTGTGTCGCCAAGGTCTTCTAGTAAGTAAATATTACTGGAATCATCGTTTGCCAGAATTTTTGGAACAGGCAACCCGCATTGATGAAAATGTTTCGAGAACACCAGAAAAGCATTGTTTTCTTTTGCATCAGAATTGTGTGCTCCCATTATTGAATCACCACTGCCTTTCATGCGATAGTATTGCCTGTATGAACCCGAAGAAGGAAGTTCTCTGATGCTTTCAGGAGGCTTTCCTGTACATTGTTCAAAGAGTGATTTTAATTTTATTTCAAGCGTTTTATCCAATTTCAATAAAGATTTATTTAGGATTACAAATGTAAGGAAATAGAAATAATGTAGTGAAAAAATGATGCATTAATGTAAATAGAATCCCGAAAGAGCCGCAATTAATACAGTGGTTTCTATCGGGATTAAAATCTACATTAAGATGAAAGAAGGAAACCTTGCTTACTTCTTAAGTGTTGAACTATGAAAATAATGTTTCTCAGTCATTTTAATGGCTGAAAAAACAATAATGATTGTTTACTCTTTGATAAATTTCTTGTGAATGCAATACTTTCCGGAGTTCATGACCAGGTTGTAAATTCCAGGAACCAATGATGAAATATCCAAAGGCAAGGTAGAATTATTTAACTGAATGTTTTCTGATTTTACCAGTTGCCCGGTGATGTTATAAATATTTTTAGTAGCCATTCCTGTGAGTTCTGATGAAACCACAATATTTAATGTAGTGGTTGCAGGTACAGGAAAAATATTTAAAGCATTGGCAAAATTGCTTTCATTAATACCTGTTACTACACTGGTATAATACGCCTGCCATCCCTGATCCTGATTTTCGCCATCAGTAGTGAATGTGATAAACATTGAACCGCTATTTGCGATAAGTGTTGAAGGAAGATTGTGTCCGGAGTATGAACCGAGCAGCGGAGCCGTAGCATCAGTGCCATCATAGATATTCACAAAATCTTTCTGAGCTTCAGTTTGGAATTGCATAAAAGTAAGAAGGATCTTATTTGCGTTAGGTGGTTGAATAAGCCATCCACAATTGGTGTTGTTCCAATAGTAAGAATAACCACTTCCATCACCAATTATTTTGGAAGGTTCATCACACACCATGCTCCCAAGACAGTATGGTGCATTGCTAGGTACAAAATCAACCACTGCCTGCTGTCCTGCTGTGAAATCACCATTGCCTGAATTTATACTATCAAGAGAAAAGTAACCGTTATTGGCTCCACTCCAGCCCCAGTTGAAATGATAAAGAATTGTGTCTTTCACGCCATCACAAACCCATGCATGTCCGCCTTCCGCACCGGCTCCACTGTAGAGAACCGGATGTGCGAGTTCAAGTTCATTTGTCAGTATTGCATGCCAGGCTGAGTCTGTATTGATGCTTCTGTCAACAACATTTACGGTGGGACGATAACCGAAATAAGATTTTAATGCCTGTGGAACATCTGCTATATTCGCACCTGAACCGGTTGGAGCGTAATCCATATCAACCGAAACACCACAATCAAAAATCAGTGTAGAAATAGCTTCCTTGCTGGAGTTGTTTAAAATATTGGTCATTGAAGTCCAGTCATAATATGTGGTATCAAAATCTGCGGAAATTGAAACGTAATAAGGGTGATAATAGGAATGGCTGCCTGTGCCATGAACCGGGTAGTTATAATATTTAATGATCTGTGCCATTGCTGTGGCCACACATCCTGCATAACACCTTCCTCCGGGACCTGATGCAATAAGTGGGCAATGATAATTGTAACCCTGGGACTGATCCCATTTGGTGGTAACCAGCGGAGCAATATTTTTTGCACTACTCATTTTATAACCACTGAGATTATCATTACTGTAAACATTCCATGCCGGTTTGATTTTGCTTATGTTTTGTGATTTTGTTAACTTTATTCCTGTAGCATATCCTTTGAGCCAGTCAGTCAAAGCAGGCGCCTGGTTTTCTGTTACAAAATTTCCTTCATCAGAAAAAGCTAAAATTGGTGTAACTGAATAATCAGCGGAAACTATAACGAAGCCTTCTGAACCGATATTGAAAATGTAGTACAAAGTATCATTGTTGTCCACTTTGCAATATATGAGTGAAGCTACAGCTTTTTGAATAGTACCTGTTGATGTCTTATGGGTAGCATAATAATTTGCAGCAACTTTTTGTGCAACATTAAGATTAACATTCTGCGCAAATACTGATACTGCAAGAATTATTAAGGAAATGGAGATTATAATTTTCTTCATAAAAAATGATTATTTGTGATTAAAATTCAACTATAAATTGTGTGAGCCTAACGGTCTTCAATAATTTTGTCAAAAGTAGGAAATAAAATAAAGCGAAATAGCCTGGCGAAAATTTACTTTGTTAACGGGCCTTGTCATGTTGGTAAAGGTAATCTTTGATCTTCTGTTTTATTGAGAAATTAATCGTAAAATCTATTAATATCATTTTAATCAACTTTCACAACCTCGCCTTTATCAATGTAAACAAGTATTTTTTCATTGACAGTGTAGCCCAATTCTTCAAGAGTTTTACCATAAGACCTGATCTGTTCTTTATGGGAATCATGGGTTCTTCCTGTTTTGTAATCAATCACCACAGCATTTTTACCGCTTGTCACAACACGGTCGGGGCGAACAATGGAGCCATCTTTCAGCAATATTTCAGTCTCAGATCTGATCTCAAATCCGGGTTGAAAATATTGATGAAGCGCAGGGTCTGCAATAATTCCTTTGATCTTTTCAGTCAATTCCGCTTCCTGTCCATTTGTGATCATGCCGTTTTGCAGGAGCTGGGCAACGGTGCTGTCAATCGTATCAGCATAAGTGATCAGTGATAAAATGTGGTGAATAAGATTTCCCCATTCGCTGTTTCTTAGCGGATCTTCAGTATCCCAAAGGTCGGTGGCTTTTCTCCTCAAATGGATCACCTGTTCATGTTGCTTGACAGAAAATCGGTTTATTGGGATCTTTGATTTGTCAGACTTTTCATGTGATGAACCTGGTTTCGGAACTTTTTTACCAAATGAATAAAGTGAAGTGTTTTCATTCCATTTCTCTAAAGAAAGAAGAAATGATGCGAGATAATCAGGTATTGATTTAGGCTCTGCAATTTTGGTCGGCTCTTTTGTTATTACATAAAGTCGCTCAGAAGGTCGAGTCAATGCTACATAAAGAACATTCAACAGATCGAGAATTGACTTGTCCTGTTCAGAATCGTAGAGTGCGGAATATTCAGTCTCTTTAAGATTTTTGTTGTTAGCGACAAGCGCTGATTTGAGATTTGGTATTTCCGGAATATCGGTATCAACCCATAGATTTGTCATTCCTTTTTTGACCATCTCAGTAGCGAAAGGATAGATCACCACGGGGAATTCAAGTCCTTTTGATTTGTGAATGGTCATAATGTTCACAGCATCCAGACCCGAAGGAATGATGATGGACTTTTTGTCCTTCTGCTCTTCCCACCAATCAAGAAATTCGGAAACATTGTTCTTCTTTCCGCTTGAAAATTCAAATACTGCATCAAGGAAAAAGCGGACGTATGGATCGGTGAATTTGTCAATTTTGAAAATGTAGATCAGCCTTTCAAAAAGTTCGTAAACCGGCAAAGCAGCCAGCAAATTAACATCAACTGTGAGATTGTTTTTCTCAAGATAAACGCTGAAAGACCTTGTGGGGATTGAATTGTTTGCGTTGCTGTTGTTTTTTCTCAATATTTTGCAAAGGTTGTAGAGATCATTATCAGCTACTAACTTTTTAGTAAGAAGGTAATGCAGGATGCGGTATTTGGCAACATCATCCTCATTGTTTGAAATGAATGAAGCGAAGGCCAACAGGAAATTCACATCGTGAGAGCCTGAGATCAGCAATGATTCTTCAGAGATCACGTTTATTCCAAGCATGGTCAGATGCCTGGCTATTACAGATGCATTGCTGTTTGACCTGCAAAGAATGGCTATATCATTGTAAGAATATTCATGATCTTTAAGTTCGGAAATTATTTCTTCAATCTTTTTTAAAGTTATTTCCTCTTTGGTTTCACCGTCAGAATCGCCTGCAAAGTCAAGCTGTATGTAGCCTCCTGTGTTTTTGGCATCGGCAATCTGTGTGCACTGATCGTAAATTGATTTTATGTAGTCCGATTGCAAACCGGCAACATAACTGAAGAATTTATTATTGAAATCAATGATCTCCGCTTTTGATCGGAAGTTGGAAACAAGGTTTTTTCCATTGAAGTTGGCTTTGATCGCACGTATTCTTTCAAGTGAAAACTTATCAGAAATTGTTTTGGGCAATTCCGGAAGAAGTGCGAATTGCTCAACGTCGCCGCCTCTCCAGCGATAAATAGCCTGTTTGCCATCGCCCACTATCATGTTGAAATTGTCGTACCCCAGTGAATTTTCAATCAAAGGAAGCATATTCATCCATTGCATGCCCGATGTGTCCTGGAATTCATCAACAAGATAATTCTGATATCTCTCGCCGAGACGTTCGTAAATAAAAGGGACCGGCTGAGTAACGACGATTCCTGAAATGCGTTTGTTGAACTCGGAAATGGGAAGAATGTTCTCTTCTTTCTTCATGTCATCAATGATCTTTTCAATTTCATTGAGCACTGCAACGGGATATATATTTGCGTGGATAAGGGTGTGCAGGATGTAATACCTGTAGTTCCTCTCCCGCAGTTGGGTTATTTCAAGGTATGCGTCACCAAGCTGAGTTTTGATCTCATCAATTTTTGCTTTATCTCCGGCTGTGGCTTTTCCTGCATACCATTTATCCTCTTCAACAGTTGTAAGAACATAGGAGTTTGGATTTATTTTATCAATATTTCCATTTGCGAGATTTTGGAAATATTTTCCAATGCCTGTGGTGCCACGATAAAATGACTCTATAGAAATAGCATGGTCGCAAATCAATTTGTTTGCTGCTGAAGCAATTTTGATGATCTCATTTTCAAACTTTGCTATAAGAATATCCAGCTTCTTACGGATGTCAAGAAAATCCTGAATTGAAAGTTCTTTCAGTTTATCAATATGGACCATGTTGTCTTCCATGAAGAGTTGGCGGGCAAAAGTGAGCAGATCTTTTTCGATGTGCCAGCTTTTTTCATCATCAATTTTTGCTTCGGTGAATTCGACAAGGATTTTGGTGAGTAAAGCATCAGAGCCTGCTTTGTTCAGCAATAGATCAATGGCTTCTGAAAGTAATTTGTCGGTGTCCATTTCAACTTCGAAATTCATTGGAATGTTGAGGTCGTGGGCAAAACTGCGGATTATACGGTGAACAAAACTGTCAATGGTTCCTATTGCAAAATCAGAATAATTGTGGAGTATGGAATTCAGCACCAGTTGTGCATTCGAGCAAATCTTTTCCTCGCTGAGACCTGTGCTTTTCAACAGATCGGGGAGGAGAAACTTATGCGCTGAACTGCATTCATCGGTAGGAAAAGCCGATAATTCGGTGAGATATTTTATCACTCTTTCTTTCATTTCGGCAGCAGCTTTGTTTGTAAATGTGATTGCAAGGATATGCCTGAAATTATCAGGTTTTGCAAGGCACAGGCTGATGTATTCTTTCACAAGAGTGAATGTTTTTCCTGATCCTGCGGAGGATTTATAAACAGTAAAAGCCATAGTAAAATCATTTTTTGCCGCAAAGGCGTGAAGGTTCAAAGATACACAAAGGATTTAAAATTCAGGGAAGCTTGGATAAAATGTGAAAGAAGGGGAATGTAAAATGTAAAATAAGGGGAATGTAAAATGTAAAATGGAGGGAATGTAAAATGTAAAATAAAGGGGAATGTAAAATGTAAAATGGAGGGAATGTAAAATGTAAAATAAAGGAAATGTAAAATGTAAAATTCTGAGGAACTTTAAACCTTAAACTTTGAACCCCGTAGGATAATATCCAACGGGGTGAACATTTTCAGGGTTCTTTTTTTATTTTAAACCTTAATCCCAAACCATCCTCGTAATGCTCGTTTCTGAAGTTAAGCGTGTCTTCGGTGACCTCGGCGGAATAGAGAAAACCTGATGAAGGCAGCGGTTTTACAGTGATCACTTTTTTATTTCCTGCCTGTTGAAGACCTACAAGATATTCTTTGCGTTGGTCGGCTGCTGCTGCATAAGCGCTCACTATCCTTTGCTGACGTGCGGTGGTTTCAATCATCAAAACGATGATGAATAATGTTGAGAAATAAAAACCATAAGTGAGGATTTTCGCTTTTGTAACACATTTAAAACCGAGGTAGAATGATAGCCCCGAAATGTAGAGCACGATAATGAAAAGCACCTGCGACAACGACCTGTCAGGAGGTATGTCGGATAGAGAATAGCTTGTGAAAAACAGTAATCCGTACATTTTTAGCAAAAGCAAAACAGGCAGCAAAAGGACTTTCCACAACTGTTTTTGCCAGGCAATTTTCTCTTCATTCATTCCGCACAGATATCCGAGATACATGGAGATTAATGAAAAGGGAATGATCCAGAACGACAGTGGAAGAATTTTGATGAGGATGAGTTTTGCAAGCCCTTTAAAAGCTATATACAACGTGGCGAAAAGTGATGCTTCAGGCAGCTTGGTTGCACGTTCAACATTGCCGGGGGCAAGGATTGAAATTATCCATGTTGCGAAAAGTATTGCCAATGCGATGCTACATTTTGCCAGTATTTTCCCCCCTGAAGCTGAAAAATTTGAATTTTTCGTTCTCCAGATAAAAATTATAGTAGTTAAAAGAATAAGGATATACGTGATGGCATAAGTCTCACTTGCCCCGCCGGCGTAAATGAAAAACAGTGCGAGCAGCAGATAACTGAAGCGGTTTTTCCTTTGTGAAAGAATGATTGAATAACCCCACAGGAAGCAGCTAATGCTGAGCAAATATGTAAAACAGGAAGCTGTCCAAAACCATATTTCGCCTTTGGAGGGGGATATCAGAAACACAAACATTACCGTCAGGATGCAATAATTGAGCAGGGTAAATTTTGACGGGAAATGAATATTTGCCAGTTTCAGTGCATTTGAGGTGAGAAAGAATAATGATGCAATGAGAAAAAGTCCATTCAGAAAAGTGAAAGAGATTAAAATGTATGCAGGTTCATAATTGAAATAAACCATGCTCCACAGCAGGTTGGTCACCCAGCGGCCCCCCCAGAAATGGTAGTCATATTGCATGCTGCCCCAAATACCCAGGTTCCGGATGTGTGCGATGTAATGATAATCATCCACAGCAAAACGGTTGTAACAGGAGAGTATGAAATAAAGCAACAGGAAACTAAGGCTGCAAAGGCTCAGCAGAAGTTGTGGAAACGATATTTTACCCGGTTTTTTCAATAATGTGTAAAAGATGGTTTTCAAAATTATGAAAATAACTGTACCTGTCGGATTAAAAATACATTAATTTTGTAGAAGAAAAGTGTTCTAAAGTTTAAAAAGTGTACTAGAGTTATAGTGTCTAAAGTGTCTAAAGTAAAAAAAGTGTACTAGAGTAATAAGTGTCTAAAGTACTTTCAGCAAACCAGGCACTCTAGACACTTTAGTACACTCTAGACACTTTAGTACACTCTAGCACACTTTAGACACTCTTGTACACTTTAGCACACTTATAACTTTTTTATGAAAATAACATTCTTACCCACTCTCATACTTGCCTTGTTCATGGCTTCATGCCATAAAGACGTGCCACAGGGGCCACCCAGCAGCGTGCACCATGCCACGCCTTATAAAATCACTATTCCGAAAGGGTTTCCGACATTGCTGAATATTCCTGCCGACAATCCTATGACTGTTGAGGGTGTTGAGTTGGGGCGCTATCTTTATTACGACGGAAGATTTTGCGGAAAGCCCGATACACTGATGTCATGCGCCACCTGCCATCAGCAGCAACACGCTTTTATGAATGGCATTGGTTATGCTCATGGAGTGACAGGAATTCAAACCGGCCACATTATGTTGCCGCACGTAAACATGGTTTTTAATTCCACAGCTTACACATGGTTTGGATTGGTAAGCCCGCAAAATCCCGATTACCAAATTCCCCACGGGTATGGAGGAAACCTTGAGGATGTTGTTTACCTCGTCATCACACTGACCAACGAATGTCACAGCGATACCAATGCCTGCAAGACCGCCATTCAGAATATTCCCATCTATCCGCCCATGTTCAAAGCGGCTTTTGGGACAGAAACTGTTACATTCAAAAATATCGCCAGGGCCATTGCGCAGTTTGTGCGTACGCTCATTTCGGCAAATTCGAAATTCGATAAATACATTCGCAACGAAGTTAGCCTGACGCAGCAAGAATTGAGGGGTTATAACATTTTCAATACTGAAACCGGTGACTGCTTTCATTGTCATGGAACCATACTTTTCACCACAAATGGTTTTTATAACAACGCAAAAGATAGCGTGTTTACTGACCCCGACGATTATTATTCGGTGACTCACAATCCGCTGGACATAGGCGCTTACAAAGCGCCAACGCTGCGCAATATTGCAATTACCGGCCCTTATATGCACGATGGCCGTTTTACCACCCTCGACCAGGTGATAGACTTCTATAGTTCTGGCCTCGTAAATTCGCCTTATGTAAGCCCGATGATGCTGAAAATTGGGACCGGCGGCGCCCAGCTTGTGCCTTCTCAAAAAGCCGACCTGAAAGCTTTCCTATATACACTCACGGACTCAACTTTTATCACAAACCCGTCGTTTTCAAAGCCGGCAGGGTTGCCATAGGGGAGGGAAAGGATTTTTGATTTAAGATTTTTGATTTAAGATTTCCTAGAAGTTTTACATTTTACATTTCTTGTTTTACATTTTACATTTTTTTTGATTTTGAATATCCGCAATCATACCAGTAATAAAAGCCACTTAATTCTTTTTTTACAGTACTGGCAGTAAATTTTGTTCTCAACAAGAATAAGTTTTCAAAGTCATAAACAACCTTAATGATAATTAGATTCGGCAACCTTATTACCTTAGTAAAAGGCTGAT
>CAISZK010000275.1 GCA_903889915.1 uncultured Bacteroidota bacterium | reverse complement strand
TGTATCTGAATATTGACCCTGACAAGCATTTTGGTAATTTCATCATACTCCATTTCCTGTGTAATTTTGATGTTCTCAGTAGGAAGATTTCTCATGTCGCAGAATGATTTGATATAGATGCCGGCACAGGTTGCCAGTGACGAAAGAAACAATTCAAAAGGAGATGGAAAATTGCCGCCGCCACCCGACTCCACAGGTTGATCGGTTTTCACAACATAACCATTAAAGTTGGCATTCACGCCTTTTTTCCCTTCGAACGAAACTTCTATTTTCATAATTTCTTTTTTGTTTGATCAATAAAATTAAATGTTTTTTTAACGGGATATTATTTTATCAACATATCCAGCGCTATTACCAGGTCAGCTTTCTGAGTAACGCCCACAAAGCGTTTTGCCTCTTTTCCGTTTTTGAAGATGATGAGTGTGGGGATATTTTCAACACCAAATTTCTGAGCTGTCAAAGGTCCGTTGTCAATATCCAGTTTGCAGATCTTTGCTCTTCCTTTCATATCCTTGTTCACTTCTTCAACAATCGGACCCTGTAGTTTGCAGGGACGGCACCATGTTGCCCAGAAATCCACAAGCACAACACCCGTTGCAATGTTCTTATCAAAAGTTTGATCATCCAGATGAACAACTGCATTCAATTCCGGTGCTGCAGGCTTCTCTGTATTGGTTTTATTTGAATCCGTTTGCACTGAAACGGGATCATCAATACCCTTTTCTTTATTCGTTTTTCCTTTGCATCCGCTGTTGCATATTGCCGTCAGTACGACAAAAACGGAGATAATAAAAATTGAAAAATAATGTTTGGTGTTCATATTCCTGGGGTTCTTAAAAAGAATTTCGATTTGTTGCTACAGCATTTTGACCATGCTGTGTGCGCTGTTTCCTCTTGTTTGCGATTTGTAATCAGTGAAAAAAATTGTGGGAATTGAAAATTTAATTTGATTTAATTTCATTACTCAAGCCACAAAGGTACTTTATTAATATTTTTCTGCCAAATAAGTCTTAATTTTGGAAAGATTTTTTTTCTTTAAGTCATGAAGATATTAATAGTTTCAGCAACATTTTCGGAGATCAGATATCTGTACGAACAAACACAGCTCATCAGTAAACATGACGATTATCTGAGCAGTCATCGTTACAATGATAACGATATTGACATACTGATCACAGGGGTTGGAATGACAACAACTGCCTATCAGCTTGGCCTCGCAGCATCGAAAACGAATTACGATGTTGCTTTTAATTTTGGAATCGCCGGCAGCTTCGACCGCGAAATAAACATTGGTGAAGTGGTGAATGTGGTTGAGGATGTTGTTTCCGAACTTGGCGGTGAGAATGCAGGACTATTCATGAAGTTTGATGATTTGATCATTGATAAAAAAAGTGTGGAAAAAACCATTTGGCAGGTTAAGAACTACCGGATCTATCTGAATGCGGTGACCGGAATATTAAGGAGGGTCAAAGGGATCACCGTAAATACCGTTCACGGAAATGATGAGTCAATTAAAAAGGTCATCCAGCTTTTTCATCCCGATGTGGAAACCATGGAGGGCGCGGCTTTTCTTTATTTTTGCAGGGACCGGAAAATAAAATCTGCACAAATACGTTGTATCTCCAATTATGTTGAAAGCAGGAACACCGCCCTGTGGAATATCAAACTCGCTATTGAAAATTTGAATAAAACAGCTATTGAAATCCTGAATACTCTTTAACCAATGAACAATTCAGCAAATCAAAAATCAATGAATCAAAAATCAAAAATCACATTGGGTTTTTCGCCCTGCCCCAACGACACTTTCATCTTTGATGCGATGGTTCACGGCAAGATTGATACGGAGGGATTGTCGTTCGACTTTATCATGACCGATGTGGAGGAGCTTAACCGCAAGGCTTTCGATGAAGAACTGGATGTGACAAAAATGAGCTACTTCGCCTATGCTTATGCTTCCGCGAATTATCAGTTATTGAATGCTGGCAGCGCTCTTGGTTATAAGTGCGGGCCATTGCTGATAAGCAAAAACAAATACGAGATTCCTGAAATATCCGGTTTGTCAATAGCCATTCCCGGAAAATATACCACAGCCAACTTTCTTTTCAGTACTGCATTTCCGGGGGCTGCCAACAAAAAGGAGCTTTTATTTTCGGAAATTGAACAGGCAATTCTGCAGGGAAAAGTTGATGCCGGTGTGATCATTCATGAAAACCGTTTTACCTACGAACAAAAGGGATTGCTGAAAATTATTGATCTCGGCGAATACTGGGAAGAGCAGACCAATATGCCCATACCGCTTGGCGGCATTGTTGTCCGCCGCAGGATGAATATTGAACTCAAACAAAAAATTGACAGGATCGTCAGGAGGAGCATTGAATTTGCTTATGCAAACCCCCTTTCAGGCTATGATTTTATCAGGGCAAATGCAAAGGAAATGGATGATGAAGTAAGGAACAAGCATATTCAGCTTTACGTAAACCGGTTTTCCATTGACCTGGGCGCGGAAGGCAAAGCCGCAGTGAACAGGATGTACGAAACAGCAGTGCAGAAAAGGATAATTTCATCCCTGCCCGAAAATATTTTTGTTTAGAGAATTGAATCTTTTTTAATTTTACCAAAAAAAAATTTATGATTGTAGTTACCGGCGCTGCCGGCTTTATCGGAAGTTGTCTTGTAAGCAAGCTGAACAAGGAAGGTCACAAGGATATCGTGGTTGTTGACGACTTTTCATACGAGTCAAAAAAGAATAATCTCGCGCTTAAATCTTTTGTTCAGAAAGTTCATCGTGACGATTTTTTTCAATGGTTTTGGAAAAATCATTCGGATGTGCGCTTTGTTTTTCACCTCGGCGCTCGCACAGATACTACCGAATTCGATCCGTTTATTTTTGAAACGATGAATTTAAATTACAGCAAGGAAATGTGGAACGCCTGCTGTGAATATTTCATTCCGCTCATCTATGCATCTTCGGCGGCTACCTACGGCGCAGGCGAAAACGGCTATTCTGATGATCATAAAAAGGTGAAATTGCTCAAGCCTCTGAATCCTTATGGCGAATCGAAAAATGATTTTGATAAATGGGTGCTTAAGCAAAAACAACAGCCTCCCTACTGGGCAGGAATGAAGTTCTTCAATGTTTTCGGACCTAATGAATATCATAAAGGGCGTATGGCTTCCGTGGTTTTTCATGCTTTCAACCAGATCAGCGAAACCGGCAAACTGAAGCTGTTCCGTTCGCATCGTCCCGACTATGAAAATGGCGGACAACTGCGCGATTTCATCTATGTGAAAGACATCGTTGACATGCTCTGGCTGGGAATGAAGAATATGATGAACGCAGGCATCGTTAACGCCGGAACCGGTAAAGCACGAACTTTCCTCGATCTTGGCAAAGCCGTTTTCAAGGCAATGGACCGCCCCTGCGACATTGAGTTTATTGACACCCCTAAGGATATCCGCGACAAGTACCAGTATTTTACCCAGGCCGACATGTCGAAGTTTTATTCAGTACATCCCGATTTTACTTTCCATTCCCTTGAGGATGTCGTTGAAGATTATGTGCAGCAATATCTAAAACCCAACCAGTATTATTAAACCATTTTCAAACAACAAACATTAAACATTGAACTTGAAACATTAAACTTTAAACATTTTTCAACCATGAAACCACTCCTTAAATACATCATGATCTCCCTGCTTTTTGTTGCCTGCAGCGGGCACCGTGCAAAGCAGACCGCTACCCTGAACGAGAGTATCGAAACCCAGGCCAACCGTATGATTAAGCTCTTAAAAGAAAAAGACTATCCCGGCTTCATGAACACTTTATACCCTAAATACATTGAGAACTTTGGGGGAAAAGACAAGATGTTGCAATTTCTGAACAACACCTGGGGACAACTCGATAAACAATCTGTGATGATAGATTCAGTGACGTTTTCGAAGCCAAACAAGATCATTGACACCGGCAACGAATTGCAGACAACCATTTACGAAACACTGAAGGTGCATGGTCCAAGCGGGAAAATGATCATCAAATCCACCGTCATTGCCATATCGTCCGACAATGGCGAATCCTGGTATTTCATAGATTCGGCAGGCATTGACCTGAAGACAATGCAAAAAAAGCTGCCCAATTTAAACGACAGCCTGATCATTGCCAAAAGAGAAAATCCCGAAATAATTCCAAACTAAAATTCTCTTTCAACAGAGAAAAAAACAGGTGTCGTTATTTTGAATTAGTAAAACATTATTTCATCGAAGTACGAATAAAAAATACGAATTTACGAACTACGAATCTGCGTGCGTATTCGTAATTCGTAGATTCGTAAAAGATTCCTACTTCGATGAAATAATAAAGCTACAACTCACTCTTTATCTCCAGCAGAAAATCCTTGATCTTATTCAGGCTGCTCACAATTTCGATATTCTGAATGGTTTCTTCCTTGTTGCCTTTCAGTTTGTCCTTCGCCCCCTGCAGCGTGAACCCGCGCTCCTTCACAAGGTGAAAAATAATGTAAAAATTATCCACATCCTCTTTCGAGAACAGGCGGTTGCCCTTTTTATTTTTCTGCGGTTTGATGATGTCGAATTCCTTTTCCCAGAAGCGTATCAGCGATGCATTCACGTTGAACATCTTTGCCACTTCGCCAATGGTGTAGTACAATTTCTCTATTTCTTTTTCTTTATAGGGCATGACTGCTTTATGAATTTTGAAAGCGTAAAATTAATAAAAAATCGGAATATGGGGGTTTAAAGTTCAAGGTTTCAAGTTCAAGGTTTAAGGTTCCGCAGAATTTTACATTTTACATTTTTCTGATTTACATTTTACATTTTTTTGATTTCTGATTTAAGATTTTGTTCAAGGTTCAAGGTTCCGCAGAATTTTACATTTTACATTTTTCTGATTTACATTTTACATTTTTTTGATTTCTGATTTAAGATTTTGTTCAAGGTTCAAGGTTCCGCA
>CAISZK010000274.1 GCA_903889915.1 uncultured Bacteroidota bacterium | reverse complement strand
CAACTTCTACTTTGGATGTTAACGGCGAAAATGGTCTGAACGTTGGTGCAGACTTACAGGTTGGCGCCGGACAAGAGCCAGGTCTTTACACAGGTTCTTTTGACGTGACTGTAGCTTACAATTAATAGTGTTGTTAAGCAAGAAAAAAAAGGCCGCAAGTGATTGCGGCCTTTTTTTTGTTTCTATAGGTTCAGTACTTTTCCAACACTTCGTTACTTTTCCAAAGTTTTCTTCACTTTGGAAAAGTTATTATTTGGGAAATTTTTTCATTAAAACTGCCCTGCTGAAAAACACTTTTGGTCCTTTCACGATCTCAAAATCCAGAGTTTTTAACCCACTTATCATTTCTTCAAATTCCTTTTTTCTGACATGGAATTTTGGCTCAATGATCAGCACCTGCCCTCCGGGTTTTAAAATTGATTTCAACTCTTCAAAGAATCTTACCTTGTCAGGCACTTCATGAACCATCCAGAATGCAAGGATAAAATCAACCTTTTCCGTTATTCCGATTTTATCTGTGCCGCATTTATGTATCGTTATCAGGTTCTCAAATTCAGTTCCCTTTATTTTCAAAGCTACTTTGTCAAGCATCCCTTGCTGCAGGTCGGCTGCTATCACTTTTCCCGAACCATTCAGCAGTTGGGCAATCCCGGTTGTAAAAAATCCCGGTCCGCAACCCACGTCAAGCACTGTCATTCCCGGCAGGACATAAGGTTTTAATATTTTCAGAGGATTTTGTAAAGCTCTCCTTATTGAGTTATCAAGTTCCCCGGCGTGTTCAACCCGGCAAACTCTTGGTTTTTTTTCTTTGTTCATGGTAGTTTTATTTTGCATTTATTGCATAAGGTTTGGCAAATCTTTCCTTGAATGCCCCGTTTTCTTTAAGTTTTGAATTCCAATAAAAATTTGTCACCCCTGTTTTAATAAGCGCTCCGAAAATAAATCTCCCCATTGCCGACATCTTATACGGCTTTCGCAGCTTCGCCTTTAAGTCAGGTGCAAAGGCGGTATGTTCCGCAAAGTATTCACCAAGCATTTCAAAATTGCGAAACAACTTTTTTGTCATCATCGGTGGCATACTTTGAATGCCTTCCACACCGCCCTTAATGATTGTTCCAAGGTACTCACATTTTAATCTCGCGGTAAGTTTTTCAAGATATTTTTCAATAAATGACGAGTGAATCGCTTCCGGAAAACCTGACTGAACAATAAATCCTAATTTCTTCCTACCGGTGAATTCAATCTGTGAAACGTTTTCAATAAATTCCTTTACAATGCCCGGCATGCAATCAGTGTAAAGCGGAAAAATAATGATGACTGTTTCCGAAGTTCTGAATATCTCTTTTTCTTCTTCTTTGGCATTGCGGTCTGCAAGATAATGAACCGTTACTGCTTCGGGGCAAATCCTTCCAAATCCTTCAAGAAAATGGTCTGTAAGTATTTTCGAATTGCTTTTTTTATTTCTCGGCGAGCCGTTAAATATGGTTAGTTTCATACACTATTTCCTCCATTTTAGTATTATCAATGAACTTTATGAATTTTTTGGCACCGTGAAAATTTATTGACAACCTTTCGTAAATGTCATTCACAATTGCAATATCTTCGTCGTCGGTATCCTTCTCCTTCTTCAGCACAAGTCCGAAATCAGGATATTTTTCATATCGCGTCAAATGGTGGCATTCTCCCTCTTTCATTTTAATATAAGGATGCAGAAGCGCGACAAACCTGTCAGTTATTTTCTTTAAGGCTGAACTTGTAAATCCCACCATCAGTGGCGAAGCAAAAATCAAAAAATCCGAATCTACCACCGACCTTAAAATTTCACCGGCATCATCATTGATGGCACATTTTCCCGGAGTTTTCCACCAGCAGCTCCAGCAACCGGTGCAATAATGTAAATTCATTTTGTTAAGAGCAAACACCGTAACCGCATGTTGCTGTCGGAGATTTTCAGAAAGCTTTTCAATGTAAACCGTAAATTCACCTTCCCCATCATCCATGTCGCCATTAAGTATTGTAATTTTCATTTCTACAGATTTGATTTTTTTTGACAAAAGTATTTTGTTTCATTTTAATGAAAATCACAAAATCGGTAAATGAAGAAAATAAACAGTTAAATGAGATCAGGTCCCTTTAAATTCAAACATCTTTGCCCAGCATTTCTTTCATCGGTAAATTTACCCTTGCTACAACCACCATAATCATCCTCTTTCTTAGCATCTACCCGGATTGGTCGATTTATATCTGCACAAAGTTTGTGGGATTGTAAATTTTCTATTTCAATTGATCAATTATTTTCAATTATACATTTCATCATTGCGGCTTTAATCCCGTATGGGATTACATGTATATAGAAAAGGTTGTGTAGGTGATGGTGCGACTCCGAAGGAGTCGTATGTCTCGCCGTAATTCATCTTCTATAAACATGTGAATCCCTCGGATTCATTGCCTTCATCTCGCATCTTCTATAAACATTTGAATCCT
>CAISZK010000273.1 GCA_903889915.1 uncultured Bacteroidota bacterium | reverse complement strand
TGAAAAGAAATGTTCTTAATGGCAGGTATCCTGCAGTGTTTCTTTCAAAATAAACATCCCAGCCATGAGCGCGTGAAATAGCTTTCATTCGTGGAAATTCCTTTTTCAAAAGGGCAGCAGAGATAGCTTTATAATCGCACCAGTAAGAATAAATAATGATGTTTCCCTGATTATTCAATTTCTCATGCAGCGTTTTTTTGATGTATTTCATAAGCATCTTTGCTTTGAAATATTCCATGATCATGATCTTGATTTTTATGAGATCCATTTTTTGCTGCAACCCGGAGTTTACGAACTTCTTCTCAGTTTTAAATAATCCTTTATCAAAAGAAAGCAGAGCATTTACTTTTGATGACATCTGAATGTTCGCAGGAAAATTATAATAAAGAATGTTGGCAGGCAAATCATAAATTGCTTTCTGCTTTTCTGAGGCTGAAAAAATAAATATCTTCTCAAAGGCTTCTGAAAGATATTTGAATTCATTTTCAAGATATGGTTCGTATGCTTCAAAAGGGAAGAAATCTGTTAGCAGTATGAGCGTTTTTTTATCGGGCACGTCGGATTTATTCTGTTGTAAAATTAAAAATAATTAATGAATTACCAAATAACCGGGCAAAAGTTTGCAAATAAAATTTGTTTCCACACTTCATTATTATCCCGAATACCGGGCTAATTTTTTTAAATAGAAATGCTATTCAAAAATTAGACAGCCAACTGCAGTTATTATTGAAAATAGCTGCCTGAATAGTAAATCAAAATTCGAATAAATACTTTTCAAAAGCAATCCAATTTTTAAATTAGTTAAATGGATTTTCCAATCATCTACTGTAATCAATACTTGATTTAATGATACTGAATTGGCTGATTTAAGATATTGCAAAATAAACGAATTCCATTCTGAAGAATGAGGCTGGAACTTTAGGTTTGGCAGACCATCTGCAATTAAATAAAGCCATGCATTTGATAATGCTTTTTAGGTTTTCAAAACTTAACAATTAATTGTTATTTAAATACCGTTGAGAAAGCTTTAAATTATATCTTTGCATGCTTTTCTAAAAAAATCAAAACTAAAATATAGGTAATGAGGAGAATTTTTCTAATAATTATGATGCTGGTCACTGCAATTTATTTGCAAGCCCAGAAAGCCAGGGTTTCGGGTACTGTATTCGATACAGAGTCAGGTAAAGCTGTTCCCGGAACAAGTGTTCATATTGGTAGCGATAGCACCCTGTCGAACAAGGATGGTTATTTCGAACTGGATGGTGTTCCGGCAGGAAAAACCAATATCACATTCAAAACTGCCGGTTTTGATTCACAGACAAGTTCTGTTGATATTGTTGCACCTGCCACAAAATTAGGTGCATTTGGAATCAAACATGTTTCAGTCTATAATGCCGAAAACACTGGTATTTCCGAAGTAAATCTGTCAACTCTGGATTTTGAAGATGAAAACAAGGGTCAGAATATTACCGGACTGTTGCATTCCACAAGTGATGTGTTTGTAAGCACTGCAGGATATACCCTGAGTGATGCATATTTTCGTATCCGGGGTTATAACTCAGAAAATTCATCAATCTACATGAGTGGGATACAGGTGAATAATCCTGAAAGTGGACGTCCTTCATGGTCAGAATGGGGTGGACTTAATGATGCAACCCGTAACAAAGAAATTATCAACGGGCTTGGTGCCGCAAGATTTTCTTTTGGTGATGTTGGTGGAACAACCAATATTATTACAAGAGCATCCATGCAAAGAAAACAAAACAAACTCACATACTCACTTTCTGATAAATCTTATACCAACCGCATCATGTACACTTATTCAAGTGGTTTGTTGAAAAACAACTGGGCATTTACATTGAGTGGATCGCGTCGTTGGGGAAATGAAAGCTATGTAAAAGGCGTGTTCTATGATGCATGGTCATATTTTGCTTCAGCAGAAAAGAAACTCAATGATAATAATAGTTTATCTCTGACAGTTTTTGGTGCTCCTACAAAACGCGGAATGCAGGCAGCAGCAACAAAGGAATGTTTTGACTTAACCGGCACTCATTATTACAACCCAAACTGGGGAATGCAGGATGGTGAAGAGCGTAACGCAAGGGTTAAAAATATTCATGCACCCATGGCTATTTTCAATCATTTCTGGAAAGTTAATCCGAAAATAAATGTTACAAATTCTTTAGGTTTTACCTATGAGAAAAATTCAACCTCTGCGTTGAACTGGTATAATGCCCCTGATCCTCGTCCGGATTATTACAGGTATTTGCCAAGTTGGCTTACAAATGCTGACTTAACTGTTACACCTGATCAGGCAGTTGTAGATGCACTCACCAATGCCTGGAAAACCGATATTAATACTCAACAGATCAACTGGGATAAACTTTACCAGGTAAACTATCTTGCAAATGCAACAGGTGCCCAGGCAAACTATGTGCTGGAAGACCGTCATAACGACCATTCACAAATATCACTGAACTCATTAATGAATTTTCAGAAAAGCGAGCACGTTTTAATTACCGGTGGACTTGAACTTAGCAAATACACCGGCTACCATTACAAAACTATTCAGGATATGCTGGGTGGCAATTATTGGGTTGATATAGATCAATACGCAATAACCGATTTCCCTTCAAATCCTGATGCAGCACAAAACGACCTTAACCATCCAAACAGGGTGGTAACAGCCGGCAAAAGGTATGGCTATGATTACAATATTAATGATAACAGCGGCCTGCTTTGGGGGCAGTCTGAATTCAGCTATAATAAAATAGAATGCTTCGCAGCAGTTGATGTTTCTTACACTTCTTTCTGGAGACAAGGAAATATGCGCAATGGCCGTGAACCACTGAATTCTTTTGGTAAATCTGCATCCAGCAATTTCCTGAATTATGGTATTAAAGGCGGAGCGACATACAAGATCAACGGACATAACTACATTATTGGCAATGCCGGATATATTACCAGAGCGCCTTTTGCAGAAAATGCTTTTGTGAATCCTGATATCAAAAACACTCTTGTGAATAACCTGACAAGTGAAAAAATCCTATCGGGAGATATCAGCTATGTCTTTAAAACTCCAAGAATAAATGCACGCCTGGCAGCTTATGAAACTGTTATTAATGGCGGCTCCAGGGTGATCACTTATTATGATGATAACTACGGAACTTTTGTAAATACCACAATGGTTGGCATTGGCACAACTATGCAGGGATTTGAATTTGGCACAGAAGTGAAAGCCACCAGCACTCTCAGTTTAACAGGTGTTGCTGCTATCGGAAACTACCGCTACACATCAAGACCTACGGCAACTGTATCACTCGAAAACCAGGCCCAGCCTGATATTTCAGAAACTGTTTATGAAAAGAATTTCTACGTTGCAGGAACTCCCCAGGATGCTTATTCATTCGGAGTGAAATATGCACATCCAAAAATGTGGTACTTCAATGCAAACATTAATTACTTCGATAAAATGTATCTTGATTTCAACCCTGAAAGACGTACTGAAACTGCAATTGCCGGTTTGAGTTATGGAGACACCCTGATCAATGCTATTACAAGACAGGAGAAGCTTAAAAGTGGTATTACAGTGGATGGTTCAATCGGGAAATCTTTTTACTACAAGAAATATTTCTTCAACATCACTTTCAGTGTAAATAATATTCTTGACAACAAAGATCTTATTACAAACGGTTACGAGCAGATGCGTTATGATTATACCAGTGATAACCTGAACAAGTTTTTGCCTAAATATTTTTATGGCATGGGCAGAACTTATTTTCTAATGGTGTCAGTAAGAATCTAACCAATGCGACTTAATAATTTTACAAACAAAAAAATTGAAAATAAAATGAATAAAATCAAAGGAATATTTAGCTCATTTATTATTTTGACCGGAATTGCTTTCATCTCAGGATGTGTGAAAGGTGATTTGGAAACCCCGCCGGTTAATTTCCCAACGGTTAATTTTGGCGCCAATACTACAATAACTCAATTGCAGGCGATGCATACTGCCGGTGGCACAGAAACGATTGCTACAGATATTATCATTAAAGGAAAGGTTGTATCCAGTGATCAATCAGGGATGATTTACAAGGCTATTTACATTGAAGATGATTCTGCAGGAATTGAAATCCCACTTGACCAGTCCAATCTTTATACTACCTACAAATTAGGACAGCGGGTTTTCATAAAATGTAAAGGCTTAACAATGGGTGAAGCTAAAGGAAATTTAGAATTAGGATATTCTACAGGTGGTGTTCTTGGACGTATTCCCGCTTATTTGATCCCTCAATTTGTATATCCTGATAGCTTGCCTGGCGCTATTCCCGCACCGGTAGCTCTTACTGAAAGTAATTTTGCCAATGCAAGCAATCTAAACAGGCTGGTAAAATTCGATAACATTTATTTCCCTGATTCTAATCAGATTTTTTGCCCAACTACCTCTTCATACATAAACCATCAAATTGGAGCTATCCCTTTAACTTCGCTGGTTCTTTACGTAACCCCTTATGCTTCATACGCACCTGCCCTTATCCCATCAGGAACCGGTTCGGTGACTGGAATAATGGTAAAGTACAATACCGTCTATGAATTGATGATTCGGGATTTAAACGACCTCAGCGGTTTTAATCACTAAATCTTTAAACAAAGTAAAATATCAATCTGTAAATAAAAATCAATATGAATAAAATCAGCAAAATTTTAACGCTCATATTCACCATATCAGTAATGCTGTTCCTGAATAGTTGTGTAAAGGAAAAGTTCGATTCCCCTGCATTCACAAAACCTGTTCCCGGGTCGTCAGCCAATACAACCATTGCGGCACTTAACCAATTTTATGCTGACTCCCTAAATCCTGGTTTTGGAATGATCCACCAGGATTTTATTATTGAGGGAGTCGTTTGTGGCAATGATGAATCAGGGAATATTTATAAAAATCTCTACATCCAGGATAGCACCGGAGGTATTGATATTGCAATTAACAAGTCCGGTCTTTACACTTCTTACAGAATTGGCCAGAAAATATTGGTGAAATGTCAGGGGCTTTATCTTGGCAATTACGGTGGTGTTCCTGAACTTGGATATATTTATCACGCCCAAAGCGGAGATGCAATTGGCCGCATTGAACCTATTTTAATAAAAGATCATTTTTTTTGTGACGATTATCCTCAAACTCCACCTGTACCCAAACTTAAAACCATTGCAGGGTTAACAAGCGCAGATTATAGCACACTCATAAAATTAGACAGTGTGTTTTTCATCAACACTGATGCAGGACAGGTTTATGCTGACCCTCATTACTCGTCAACTGACCGCACCCTGATGGATAAAAATGGAAGTATTATTATTGTCCGTACAAGCAGCTATGCCAATTTCGCCGGAAAACTGACTCCTTCAAAAATGTGTTCGGTTGTAGGTATCTACAGCTATTTTAGTTCAGGACAATTATTCATCAGAGATACCAATGATGTGACCGTTTTAAATTCAGTGCCCCCCGTGTTTTTATACGAACCGTTGACTGCCACCTTTGGTAGTTTTACTCCGTATAGTGTAACAGGAACAGAAGCATGGTCAATTACATCTTACGGCGCAACTATGTCAGGATATACTGCCGGCAATCATGCCAATGAAGACTGGCTTATTTCATCATCCATTAATCTTAGTAATTACACGAGTCCATCAATGTCATTCAGTTCAACAATGAATTATGGCAATGCAGGTGACGGTTCTCTCAAACTTTATTATTCTAATGACTACATTGCAGGAGATCCAAACAATGCAACCTGGACAGAATTAACCGGATTTGCCCTGTCAGCAGGTGCCTGGGCTACCACTGCATCGGGGAATATTGATTTGACGGCAGCCATTGGAACAAATGTTCACATTGCATTTAAATATACCTCTACCACAAGCCATGCTCCTTCATGGGAACTTACAAATGTTTATGGGCATGGTGTACCGAATTAATGAAAACGGATTTTAAGGAATAATTTTCCATAACATCCCTGAAATTTTATTTTTTGAAATTAGAGATTTGACAACTTTCCAAAAGTTGTCAAATCTTATTTTTTCCGGGTAGTTTGTAGTTAAATGAAAAACCTCACATTAATACTATTTTCAACTTTGTTGCTCAGTTCATGCTGTCATCAAAAGAAGGTAAGCACACTGCAAAGTAATACTATCCAGCAAGCCTCCAATAGTGATAATAAAAAGAGCGATGATTATTTGAACAATGAAGCATATTATTTCCATACAACAGAATCCACTTACGAAAAAGTTCAAATAAAAAATGGTCAGTTGTCTTTCACTTTTTTCAAAGATGATAAGAGCGATAGTTTACAATTGAAAAAACAAACAGACAGTGGGCAAGGATCGAATCTCAAGACAACGGTTGCCTCTTTAACCAAGCCGGATATTGACAGTCTTTTTGCCAAAATAACAAGATTTGGATTTTGGAAACTCGATACTGTGATTGGAAAACCATCCGCAACTGAACGCTACTATAGTTTTGAACTTTCTTTTAAAACTCCTCAAACCCAAAAAAGAGTTCTTTTTAAAAGTGTTCCCGGCGGAATTCTTATGCCTGATGCTTTCAGAAAGTCACGTGACTTGCTGATGAAACTTGTCAGAGAAAAAATGAAGTGAATTGATAAATGAGGGAATTAGAATGACAGCCAAAAGTGCCTTATTCCGCGCTTCTCACAGCCCGAAATCCATAATGGTTATATCGTTGCCAGTCGCCCAAACCTGCATACTGACGATCGGACACACGGGCAAAAATTGATCCGTAGTAATAACTGCCTCCCCTGAAACCGCTGCCTGTTGCATTCAAGCCCGGCCAATCACTGTTTGTTGCATTGCCCCATTCGTTGAGATTGCCATCACCATTTGTTCCTTTGAAAGCAACGCCAGAACTGTTGCTCACTGTCACACATCTTTCAAATAAATTGCCCGAAAGGTCGGAGATACCAAAGAACGAAACCCCGTTTTGTTCACGTGTTCCTTTCACTTTTATAAAATAACCTGCTCTTACTGGTCCCGGAATTGAGACAGGATTGTCAAAAATAGCATTTGCATCCGTATTGAAGGAAGACTCAGCCACGGTGCCTGTGTCCACCATTTGTTTAGTGTTAATGATATTCGTAGATCCCCATGCATATTCATTTGGAACAGGTGTCAACGATCCTCTGCAGGCCTTTTCATATTCCAGTTCTGTCATCGGACGAAGTCCTGCCCAGTCACAATAAGCTGCTCCATCTGCCCAGCAAATGTAATTGAGTGAAATGTTTTGTCCGTCGTTCTTCTCATTGGGAACACCATTACCATTCAGATCACAATAAAAAGTGATGGGATCCGTTGCTGAAACTGTGGCATTACATCGCACCCCATTTCTGTTGAGAATTGTTTCTGTTTTGCTCATTACAAAAGTATTTTTCACTGTGCTTTGCGAAACGTCCGAATTCACACGCGATATTTGTTGTTTGCGATCAAGCGAGTTCAGAAAATCCACGTATTGTCCCTGGGTGATCTCATATTTCATGCACCAAAAAGGATTGAATCCTTTGGGGAATTCAGCAGGGATAGTACCATAATAAGGCTCGGCATAAAAATGTTTTTTGTAATAAAGATTCCCTTTCAGCGGCCCGGTGATAATGGCGTTTTCAGAATTTATTGCATAGCTAGCCGTAGAATCCGGAAAGGTATAAAAAGAACAATTTTCCGTTCCGCTGCCCGAGCCAACTTTAAATGCTCCTTTGTTCACATAGACCATTTCAATCGCATAGACTTTTACTTCCACATTGTTGATGTCAGCCACTGCATTGTTTTCGTAATTCCATTTAAGTTTTACCCCGTCCCAGTTGATGTTTCCGCTACCGTCTTTGCCCCTATAGATAAAAACCCCCATCGCTTTTTTGTCAGTGGTTCCTGCAGAAAATTCTGCATCAACACCGTTATTTGAAGTAACACTATGGTCTTTTGATGTAGCGCTGACGACAACTTGTTTCCACTCAGTTCCGCCTTTTTCCCTGTATTTGGCAAACACCCACACGCCATCCCAATTCGCAGCGCCGGCACTTGTTCTCCATGAATCTTCCCAACTCAGATCGAAAGTAATGTATGCGAACTTTTCAGTGGTATTAATACCCGTGATGCTTGCAGGCTTATCAAAACTGATATTCGTTGCCTGTACCTGATCCACATTTAGAAAAAGAAAAGAAATGATGGCCAATAATGCGCCTGTAATGTTTTTTGTAATTTTCATAAAGTAAATTTTTAAACACCAATTTTGAACGAAATAAAATCCTGCTGCAAAATAACGAAAAATGGTTTAAAAGCTATGTGTCTAATTTTGATCAAAAGCTCAACTACGGATTTTAAATTTTGAATAAAAAAAGTGGAATTTACTTTCTTGAAAAAAAGAGAATCAGTGAAACTTTCAAAATAACTTCCCCAAATTAAGATCAGAGCATCCATTGCAGTTGCTTTCAAGCAACTGATAATAAAGTTCAGTTCCTTGTTGCTTTAGCATCATTCTTTGTAATTATGAGGCTAAAGCCAAATGCTATTTCTTTCTTTTTTCAGTCAGTTAAAACTGCCTGCAATTGATGCTTTTATTTTGAACTTTTTCCTTAGGATAATAAACATAACTTGAATAAGACAGTATAAATAACTGATATCAATCCAAAGTAATAGTGTTTGATCTTGTATCAACACAAAATCTGGTTCCTTCTAAAAAATCAAGCCCGAGAAGTCCATTGTAATCTGAAAAAATTCCATGGGCAAGGAAGTCGTAAACCTGAATCTGAAATTTTTCTTTTGTTTGACCAAGTGAAGAAAAGCTATTTACTTCGAATATTTCAGTCTCAATAATACCATTTGCTGTTTCTATTTCCACAATGCCAATATTGTCTTTAAGGTTGTAACCTAACAAATATAATGCATTACTGTCAATGGTGGTATTGGTTGCACCGGTATCAAATATCATTTTCAATTCATACTTCCTGTCAATTTCTATATTGACAATTATCAGTCCGCTTTCTGCCTCTCTCTTGAATGGATATGTCATTATTTGATACGGTTGAAAATGCCTGTAATTTTTCTTATAGGTTTAAAAGTCCCGGTAAATATCAGAGTGATCTTATCAAATGTAGTTGTTTTATCTCTGCCGATATAGCATACTTCTTTTTTGTCCTTGCTGTGATAAATTGGAATGCCGGCAAGCACATCAATTTTGGTATCATCCATAACAGGATTTCCTATCAAAACCCACTCATCAGGATAGAGATTTTTGATGTCGTTAATGTTTAATGCTTGTTCCATTTAAATGAAATTTAATTGCTTTGCAAAGTTACGATTTTTATTAGTTATTTTCAAATTCAAAACTCGTATCAGAAATTCTTAAACATTACACTTTGAGATAAACTACTTCCTTATCCACTCCCATTAATTTCTTAAATTTGCAAATTAAATTGATCTCTGAAGGTTTTGTAATGATGCCACCAAAAAAAATTATTATCAGTCGCACCGATGGGATAGGCGACGTTGTCCTTGCATTGCCTATGGCCGGTGTTTTAAAAGAACTCAACCCCGATCATGAAATTATTTTTCTCGGCAGAACCTACACCAGAGCTATCATTGAATCCTGCAAACATGTTGACCGTTTCGTAGCCTGGGACACGCTCGAGATGCTTGATGAGCAACAATCCATTCTCAACATGAAACAGCTAGGGGCCGATATTATCATCCATGTTTTCCCCCGCCGTTCAGTTGCCGAACTTGCCCGTAAAGCGCATATCCCTCTGAGAATTGGCACTTCCCACCGCCATTATCACTGGCATACCTGCAACCATCTTGTCGGACTTTCACGCCGCAGATCCATTCATCATGAAGCGCAGCTAAACCTTAAATTGCTGGTTTCGCTTGGCGCAAAAAAGAAATTTGAATTGGATGAGATCCCCGCATATTATGGCCTTTCCAAAGTAAAGCCATTGGACAACAAATTTTTTTCCCTGCTTGACAAAACCAAATTCAACTTGCTTATTCATCCTCTCACCAAAGGGAGTGCCCGTGAATGGGGTCTGCACAATTATCAGCAATTGCTCGAAATTTTACCTCAGGAAAAAATAAAGATCTTTATCTCCGGTTCCGAAGAAGAAGGCAAACTGAGCAGGCCTTTTCTCGTTGATAAATTTCCCCATGTTGTTGATCTTTCCGGTCAACTGCTGCTTGACGAATTGCTGAGTTTCATCAATAGCGCCGATGGTGTCCTGGCAGCAAGCACCGGACCTTTGCATATTGCATCAGCGCTGGGCAAAGTTGCTCTCGGTCTCTATGCACCCATGAGGCCTATTCATCCCGGTCGCTGGGCGCCTGTGGGCGACAAGGCTTCTTATATTGTAGAAGAAAAATATTGCAGCAAATGCAGGAAAAAGGACAGGTGCGAATGTATTGAGAACATAAGTCCCAATGAAGTCAAAGAAAAACTGATGAAATTAATCCTGAAATAAAATGAAGCCATTTGTAGCCTTGCTTTTGATGATGCTTGCTTCTCCTTTGCTCTTTTGCCAGAGTTTTAAAGGAGGGCTTATGGCAGGTCTTTCAACCACCCAGGTTGATGGTGACACATACAGTGGATACAATCGTTTCGGGATCATCGGAGGCGCTTATGTAGGCCTTGATTTGTCGCCCAAATTTGCATGGCAGCTTGAAATGAAATTTTTTCAAAAGGGAAGTTATAAAAAGCAAAATCAAAATGCAGGCGATTTCACTACCTACAATCTACGGCTGAATTATATTGAAATGCCCTTTCTCATAAAATATAAATTCAAAACAAAATTCAATTTTGAAGCGGGTCTTAGCCTTGGTTATCTCGCAGGCGTCAAAGAAGGAAATGAAGATGGTCCTTACCCCTCAAATTTGCTCATCCCTTTTCACAAAGCCGAACTCAGCTATCTCTTCGGAGTGTATTACCAACTTTTCAAAAAATTATCATTTAATGTCAGGTATGAATACTCCGTGCTGCCCATCAGGGAGCATATCAATGGCGAAAGGTGGATTTTATTTCAAAGAGGACAGTTCAACAACGTAATTGGTTTTTCGTTCTATTATCAAATCAACAAACCCGAATGAATAAAAAAAAGATCGTCATCGCCATAACAGGCGCCAGCGGGGCAATATATGCCCGGCTGCTTTTAGCTCAACTTGAAAAGATGAGCAATCAGATCGCTGATTACGGAGTGGTACTTTCCGACAATGCCCGTTCCGTGTGGGATTATGAATTGCAGGAAAGCTCTTACAAAAACATCCCTTTCAAAATTTACGAAAACAACGATTTTTATGCCCCCTTTGCCTCCGGCTCTGCAGGCTACGATGCCATGATCATTTGCCCTTGCACCATAGGGACTTTGGGGCGCATAGCATCGGGCATTTCCGACTGCCTCATTACAAGGGCTGCCGATGTGATGCTCAAAGAACGCAAAACTCTTATTTTGGTTACCCGCGAAATGCCCCTCAACCTTATCCATATTAATAATATGAAAACACTCACCGAAGCAGGAGCCATCATTTGCCCCGCCTCTCCTTCCTTTTACAGCCGCCCCCAAAACACAGATGAATTATTGATGACTGTAATTAACAAAATCCTTAATCTTGTCGGTTTCGAAAACCAGGGTTTCCAATGGGGTGAAAAAGAATAAGGATTTAAATAGATTACGAAGTGATGTCATTAGATTTTGATGTGATGCCAATAGATTTTGGAGTGGTGTCAATAGATTTTGATGTGATGTCAATAGATTTCGGAGTGATGTCAATAGATTTTGAGACGTGTCAATAGATTTTGAGACGTGTCAATAGATTTCGGAGTGATGTCAATAGATTTTGGAGTGATGCCAATAGATTTTGGAGTGGTGTCAATAGATTTTGATGTGATGTCAATAGATTTTGGAGTGATGTCAATAGATTTCGGAGTGATGTCAATA
>CAISZK010000272.1 GCA_903889915.1 uncultured Bacteroidota bacterium | reverse complement strand
TGTTGAACTTGCTGTCTGTGCGTTTGTGTTGATGCTGAGCGCCATCACGAACATTCCTGCTAAGAGGATAATTGATTTTTTCATTGTTTTGTTTTTTTTATGGTTTATAATGCCAATGGATAGCCAAGAGTTGTGCCAAAGGAAAGAACAATCATGCCAAATGCAGTAAATCAGCAGAATGAATTGTTGTGCCAAAATCAACAATACATAATTATTTGCCAAAATGGGACACATTTTACTTGTTCAGGACAATGCTATCAATAAAATTGAAAAATTATAGAAAATTTTGCCAGTCATGTCATTATTTCAGGTCGCACGCGGACTAATACTATAGGTCACACAGGAATCTTGTGTTTACTTGTTCATTGAATAAGTTTTTTTTTCTTTAATAGTAGTTATTAAATTTATTATTTTTGCTCAGTCAAAATTCAATCCCAACGAAATGTCTAAAATTATTGTTCCTACAGATTTTACCAAAGCTGCTGATGTTGCAGTAAAACAAGCTTTGGTTATTGCACTGAAAGCCCATGCTGAACTGGTGTTGTTACACGTTGTTGATGCCAAATCACCTATCGCCGAAGCATCAGAAAAGATGCTGAAAACAGAAGTCGCCAGGATTTCGGAAGAATATGGAATGCAATGCAGTTACATGATAAAAACCGGAAATGTTCTTGATGTGATAATTTCAGAAATTAATGAAACATCTTATGACTTGATGGTGATAGGCACTCATGGCAGTAAAGGTTTCAGGCAAACACTTTTCGGTTCAGATATTCTCAACCTGGTTTCAAAAGTTCCCCTTCCCGTTTTGGTTGTACAGGAAAAAACTAAGGTTACGGATAATTTTAATAAGATCATTTTGCCGGTCAGCAGCCATGATGGTTTTATGATGGTTGTGAATGCAGTTTTGTATTTTGCAGGGTTGTTCAATTCGGAAATTCATCTTTACTCCATTAGTAAACCAAGGGTTCACTTTACAGAGAAAATGGAAAATCAAATTAATGCAACAATGAATATCTTCAACAATAAAAATGTTTCTGTATTACGGATAAAGGAAGACCCAAATGTTTACTCTTTTGGATATGCCCGGCAAACGATTAAGTATGCAATATCAGGAAACGCTGATGTGGTCTGCATGATGTCCGTTCCATCATCGGAATGCTCTTATTTTGCGAAAGCAGATAAAGAAAGCATGGTAACAAATGATGCAAGTATCCCTGTGCTTTTTGCAGGTGGGATAAATTAATTCATACGCCTGATTGCATTAGCCCGCAACTTCTCTTTCACCCCTTATAAAAAAATAAATTCTTTTCTAAAAGAGAATCAAAGATCATATTGACTCATAACAATTGACCAATTGACCAATTGACCAATTGACCAATTGACCATTGACCATTGACCATTGACCATTGACCATTGACCAAAGACCATTGACCATTGACCATTGACCATTGACCAAAATTCAGTTTAAAACACGTTAAAGCTTAAACGGATTTATACTAAAATGTTCTGGTTGCAGAGAACCACCCGGATCGGGTGGTGCTTCAGATTGCATGACCATTGAAATATCCTTATCCAGCTTTACACATCTAATTTGCGGTTGCTTGTAATTACGTTTTTTGTTGGTTGTTTTTTCTACCATCGTTCTCATGTCTTTCGAAATTTATTTCTGAATCTTTTGAATGATTTATTTCTTTAGTTTTTCACAATTTTAGTAATGCCTGAATAAGAATCCGATTTGAATTCGATAAAATATACCCCGCTTGTCAGATCAGCCAGATTCAATGTAAATGCTTTAAGCTGGAGTTCGTCCTGGCTAATGTCTTTGGTGAAAACTTTTCTTCCGAACATATCATAAACATTAACAGTGGCATTTTCTGAAAGAGGATTATTAAGCTCTGCAATTACTTCCGAGGAGAACGGATTAGGGTAATAATCTATATTTATTACTGCTGATTCATCAGAACAATTTACTGAAACTGGCCCGAATATTTCTGATTGTCCGTTGTAGTCTGTTTGCTTCAGATGATAATATGAAATGCCACCAAGAGGGTTGATATCCTTTGCTGAATAATTCAGTACACTATTGCTGTTGCCTCCTCCTGAAATTTGTTTTACCATTTCCCAGTTTGCAGCATCCGGACTCCGCTCAACAGTGAAATAATCGCAATTGGTTTCTGTAGCTGTTGACCAATTTAAATCAACATTGTTGTTCAAACATTTTGCATCAAAACCAAGCAACTGAACTGGCAGCGGATTTGAGGTTTTAGTAAAATGTAATTTGAAGCGGCTTGTATAAGTTCCCGTACCGGAAGAAAAGGTGTACGTTTTATTTGATGAAAGATTCTGCGTAACATGCAGTGTAACGTCTTCCAGGTAAACAGTTGTTCCTGCATCAAACTGAGTAAGGTTAGTTGCTGTTAAGGTAAATGTGCCTGAATAATAAGTAGTATAGCCAAGTGGTATGATACGCTCAACTCCTGTTACAAGCAATGGCTGTCCGTTGATGGCTGCCTGAACGTTATCAGTAGTGTAGGAATACAATTGGGGATAGGTTGCATCGTCCGACAACATCTTTTGTGCATCATAAACCTCATAACTTGTCAAAGCGCCGGCATAAAAAGTTACTGCCGTTTCATCAACCAGTGTATTTCTTGCAATCTGCATGCGGAACACATTGGGTGGGTCAGTTTGTTTATAGAGCGCCGTAGTATTATGTACCCTTGCTGAATTCGTATATTGAATGATTCCTGTAGTATGCCCCGGGGTAACGCGCACCCAGAAACCCTGTGTGGATGGTATGTTTTGCTGTCCTCCATTAATACCTGTACCGGCGCCCATGATATTCCATGTGGCAAATGTTCCGTTGGTGCGGTAATGAATAGTAGGTTCAATATTTGTCAGTGTTATTCCTGTTGAAGGCGAATTTTGTGAACCCCAGTTAACAGCGGAAGGATAAGGATTGCTGACAAGATTGTACCCCTGATAATTTCCGGAAGTGAATGTCAAAACCTGTGTAGAAATAGTTCCGGAGTTAAAATAACCCTGATAATTTGCATTGATCGGTGTAGTACCATAGTTTCTGAAAGCATAGCCGTGAGTTGGTTTGAGCGTATCATTATTGCCTATTATGACATAAGCATGTGTGGTTTCGTTCCAATATTCCAGACGGGTTCCGGTGCTTGGCACCTGTGACAATTGACCAAAAGCTGTGTAACCTGTGACAGGTTTAACAGGCGCTCCAATATACCACCAGCGCCCCGTGAATAAAGTTTTCTCTACTTCTCCGGTAACATTTCCGTTAAATCCATTATCAATGAACGACCCTGTAGGAATAGTGGGATCATTCGGATCAGATTTGAGAATGATACGGGCAGAGGGGCTAAGAATTGTTGTGCCGGAAACTGTGAGAGCGCTGCCGGCATCAACGATAAGTACGGAACCAGAGTCAACAGTTAAGTTACCGCAAACTGCTACGGTTCCTAAAGATGTTGTGATATGCGTAGTTGAGCCTTGAGGAATAACTGCATCCGTTGAGGCATGAGGCACTCCACTGCACCAGTTAGCTCCATCAGTCCAATTAGTGCTGCTTCCACCTATCCATACATCCTGACTTACCTGTGTAGCTATTGAAGATATAGCTGAGTCGGAAGGACAGCCTGAGGGTCCGTTATAGTTTACTTTTACAGTTTTACTTCCTTCTGTCAGATATTTCAAAGTAACTGAATTGCTGGTTGACGTACCTCCTGAAGTGATAGTATAATCTGTATTCAGTATTCCAGGAATTGTCCACACATAATTTGTCATACCTGATTGAGAGGTGTAAGTTAAATTTTTACTTGTACATGAAACATCGTCGGGCTGAGTCGTGAAAGTAATAGTGGGAACTGAACTAACAATCATTATTATTTTGTTAGAAGTAGCAGGGTTTCCGGTAGGACATGAAACATTTGAAGTAAGAACACAGGCTACGGTATCATGATTAGCGGGTGTATATGAATAAGCAATGTTATTTGTCCCTGCATTTACTCCATTTACTTTCCATTGATACACCGGTGCAGAACCACTATTTACAGGATGTGCTGTATAATGTACTGTCCTTGCTCCGCAAAGATTATTTGTGTCTGAAGTGATGGTAATACTAACAGGAGCAATCTGTCCGATGTAACCATTTTTAGCGCCGATATTTGTTGCGTCGGTAGCTGCATTTATTGCAGGAGAGCCACAATTAATATCGAAATTCTGGCTTACATGAGTAGCTGAATTATACAAAGGATCTCCTGCAAGATTTCCTGACAAAGAGAACATACCTGCAGAAGCTCCTGCCGGTGTTGGTCCGTTTGTCAGCCAGCCAATGTTTGGATTGGATGGATGTTTTGTATAATTTGTATTGTCCGCATTATTAAAGAAGAGGTTATTATTTATTGCTATCTGTCCTGTTGTTGGCACACAGCCATTGTCAGTAGAATTAAAATCAACAACTACACCCAGAGTGCTATTGGTAATAATATTATCCTGGATAGTGATGGAATTAAATTTAGTAAATCCATTCACAGGAGGACAATAGAAGGTGACGGGTTTGCTTGTTGCAAAGTCAATGGAATTGTGCTTAATGTTCAAATCAACTTTCTTTGACATATCAACACCCCAGAAATCCATAATAAAGAATTGGATCTTCTTGTAGCTTGTATTGTAATTAATATTGAGAGTACCTTCAAAATCGGGAGTACCCGAACCGGTGGTGATATAAACAAGGTTCCTGGCGTTTCTCAAAGTTCCGTCAATATAGTTGTGTGTTATGTTGGTTGTGCCTTTAAAGCCATAAAGAATAATTCCATTCCTGTATTGATTGAGGAATGAACAACTGTCAACAGTAAGATTTTCGGCATTGACCATCATGCCATATTTTCCCCAATCGAAAGTACATTTCTTCACTAAAATGTTTGAATAAGCGACAACATAAGTTGGCCATGTTCCACCATTAGGAATTCCTACCAATGCTGAGTTTGCACCTACAGTATTTCCATTCCTGTAAAATCTTAGATTTTCGAGGTGGACATTGCTTGCAGTAATTGTTATTCCGTGGTATTCGGCATCAGTAAACTGTATTGTTGGTTGTGTACCTGAATAATCACCTTCAATAAACAATGATTTATTAAGGGAAATTGTGGCAGTATGTAAATATGTTCCGGATTCGATGATGATGGTGTCTCCGGCTGAACAGTTATTTATTGCATAAGGTACGGTTGCCCATGGATTCGAAAATGTTCCGTTTGCAGGGATATCTGTTCCGCTCGTTGCAACCCATGATTTCGTACGATGCACAGCAACTATCATAATGACTTTATTTGACGTGTCAGGATGCTGACATGAAAGTCCTGATGTCAGGATACAGCAAACAGTATCATTATTTACAGGGGTATATGAATAAGTACTGCTGTTAGTGCCAACGTTGGTATGGTTAACTCTCCATTGGTAAGATGTGCTGACTGCGTTGACAGGAGTAGCAGTATAATTCACTGTTGTTCCAGAAATGACACTATTATTATCAGCAACTATTGAAACACTCAATGGCAAGGGTGAGCCCGGATTATTATTACTTGCTCCAATATTTGTTCCGTCAGTTGCTGCATTTAATGCAGGTGAACACATACCTAATTGATAATAATCGCTTGCTTTTGTACCTGTAGCTACATATAACGGATTAGCAACGGTGTCGTGAATGAAAGCAAAGCCATTGCCGGTACCATAATTTCCCCAACCCACAACGCCTCTTGTTGATGGCCATTCATTGGTTAATTCAACATAAGCCGGATAAGATGGGTCTGGTCCGGGATAGAAAGCATCGCACAAATAATTTTGTGAAAAGATATTATTGTGCAATTGAATCTGACCGATTATAGTACCCGTTGATGAAGAGAATGCATAAAATTTAGTACGTGAGAAGATATTATCATTAATAATGAATTTGGATGCATCGAAATTATTTGATGTCGGGCTTGCCCACCATGCAATTGCCCAATGCTGACCTTTGCTTGTATCTTTTACTGTTGCAGGTAATGGTTTGAGATCCCAGTCAACAGTGTTGTGAAGAACACTGATATTGTTGGCTGGAGCCATTCCATTATTGCTTTGCTGGAAATCAATGAAAGTACGACATGCGCTGCAGTAGTTATAAGAAATAAGTACATCAGAGCCGGCAGTATGGTCACAATTGTAACCAATACCGGCAGGTTTTCCTCCCTGTGGGTCGGGGAGTTCTGAATGCAGCCAGTTATGTGTCACTGTCAAGCCATAGCAATTTCCATTTCTTGCGTCAATACAGTCTTTAATTGTGTAAGCTATTTCATTATCCTGAATTGTAACATTATTATTACCACTCATTCTGATACCTTCTCTGCCATGATGAATATAGCAGTTCTTGACAGTCCAGTTGTTCATGCCGGCGCCATAATCCCCGATAAGATATATTGCCGCCGTACCTACAGATGAAGCGCCTATGGGGTTGGTAGGAAATGTTGTAAATGCCGAAGAACCGTCAATTTCAAAACCATCAACAACCACATTATTTGCAGCGATACTCACTGCACAGTTTCCATAACTTTGATAAGCTATTGTTATTTTAGGTTTGGAAGATAAACCTGCCTTTGCCTGCAAAACAAGAGTTTTATTGATGAGTAT
>CAISZK010000271.1 GCA_903889915.1 uncultured Bacteroidota bacterium | reverse complement strand
CTGATGATGTTTTATTGATTACCTCATTACTATTTTTTTCAATGATAGAATTTTGAACCGGTATTTGAATATTTGAAGAAGCTAATTGATTTTTCACATTATGATTTGTGGATATCTTAATCGTACTTACTACAAATAGTGCTAATCCAAAGGTTGCAATTGGTATGGAAATTAATTTAGGTATCATAATTTATAATTTTTATAATTTATATAGATTTGATGAAAATAAAATTTTATTCTTCCTTCTTATTTTCATTTGATTTATTAGATTTCAATTCTTCATTTTCTTTCCTTAATCTTTCAATTTCAATTTTCAAATCATTTTCATCACTATTCGAAATTATTTGTTTCACATTAAGACCAATATTTTCTGGTGCAAATCCACTAATACCTTCAATTATTCCATCTCTTTTTGCATTTTTCGCATCTAATATCAATTTAAAAATGTTTTCCTGAGATTTTTGAATTGTAATTTCTTTTTGAATTTCCATTTCTATTTTTTTCAATTCAAGGTCCCTATAGAGATCTGGATTTAAAATTGCTAATGCTTCAGGATTCTTTAATAATTTTATTCCATCTTCATATATTTCTCTTTGTAATTTTGCCAGTGCTTTTTTTTGGGCATTTTCGATTTCAAGAGCCTCTTTTTTTGTTTTTATTTCAAATTTAACACGCTCTTCTTCAAGTTTTATCTTATTATCTTGTGTCAATTTTTCATTTTCAAATTCCCTAGTTATCCTTTCTCTTTCAATATCAGCTTTTATTTTTTGAGCCTTTTCTTCCGATTGTAATTTTTCAATTTTCAATTTTGTATTTTCAATTTCCTTTTGCCTTTGCTCTAATAATTGAGCAAACTCTTTATCTATAGGACTTAGATTGATTTCTATTAAATCATCAATTTGAAAACACAGATTTATTTTTGATAATGGAATACTAATACCATCTTTTAATTGGTCATAAACTTTGGAATTTAAAATTGCTAACTCAATCCATCTCTGATTACTAATAACAGTTTTTAAAGCAAGCTTTAGATATGATAATAAAGTCTCATCTTCTTCTATTTCATTTGAGACTAATTTTAAAATTATTTCATCATTATCCCTGACCCTTGCTTTAATTGATATTGTTCCTCCTATTAAAACACTATCACTTGTTGTAATCTGATCTTTTTCTGAAAAATCAATTTTTATTAATTTTGGACGTAAATCCACTAATACTAATTCATCATAATATCTTACGAGCCCAACTCTAAACTTACCCTTGGGCATTACTGCTGTTGGCACTCCTTTATTGACTTTTACAATTCTTTCATGTTGATAAGAAGAATGTAATTCTAACCAAGAAGCAGTTCTTTTTGTTGTCCATTTCATAGTTTTATTTGTTTTTGATTCATAATTAAATTTTGGAAGGATATTAAATGCTGTTAAAATTGCTGTTATAAAAATAATCCAACCAAATGCTCCTATATATCCCCACATACCTGAATCGCTAACAATAGCTATTATTACCAATATAATACTTGGTAAATAAAGCATGATTATTGTAAAGCGTCTCCAATTCACTTTTTAAAAATTCAAATTATAAATAGTTTTACTTTTGCATTGTGTTTTTTAACTTCTCTTTTTAAAAATCATTCAATAAATAATTGTCTTTTCTTTCTTAGCTAAATTAATCAATTTTGAAAAATCATTGAGAGGTATATTAGGACAATATTGACCCCATGTCCAAATTCCATTTCTTTTACCATTTTTACCAATAATAAAATATCCAATGCGATATTGCTTATACCCAGGTTTAATATCAGTCACTGTCTTACCAACGACATGTTCCAAAACATTTCTTTCAATTATAAAAACTTTTTCATCATGATCCGTCTGTTTCATTAATGTCATGGCTTCAGTTTTCCAAACTCGATAACCATTCCTACCAATATCCTTAGTATTAAATTTTTTTCCTTTTTTAACCTCAAGCTTTTTTTTTGCAATGAATTCTTTGTAGGTTTCCATTTTTTAAAATTTAAATATCATTCAATAAATTTCCAAATATCCTCAATCAATAAATGATCAAAGGTTTTGATGTGATCTTTTAGAATTTTTTCTGTTAGCATGTTTGGACGAATGTCACAATAATATACGCCATCGAGGGGATTTAGCTTTACTGTGTAGCCTTTGAAATGTCCGGGAAGAAAGGTTGAATTTATTCCGTATTTGCTTTCTGTTTTTGTGTTCTTTCTCTGAACATCGTTCAGGAAAATGGCAATATGCGGAGTATCTAATTCAACAAGTTTATTGTAAAGAAATTTATCAATAAAAATTTTATCGAGGCGGTCTTTGCTTGAGGTTTTGATTGAACCTATCACTTTTATGTCATTATCTTTTTCAATAATGAGGTCGTGCTGATAACTCATATCAAACAGCCTTTCACCATCAACTTTTACAGGAATCTGCATTACACCGGCGCAGCAGGTAATTCCAATTTCAGAAATGATTAAACGAATAAAATGTTCAAACAAATCGCCATTCAATTTTCGTGCTGTGTTGGATTTTCCGGCAGGCAGCCCATCTAATGCTGCCCCTATTGATTGCTGAATTGTGTAAGTTGAATTATTTAATAATTGCCGCAAGGCATTATCATTTTTATTAATGGTTTTTACAGTCTTTAATATCTTCAAATATTCAGCCGATGCTTTGCCAAAGGTTTTTGCATCGTACATCAAATTGGAGTTTATGGGACGGGTGATTTGGAAATTTCCTGCCTTTCCATATTGATAAAACTGGTAATGATTCTCATTTTGTGAAACAATAACAGCCTGTAGGTTATTTTCAATAAAATTCAGGTATTCCGTACAAAAAGCGATATAGGCTTTAATGTCTTTGAAGTTTGATTTATCTTTAGCTTTGTTTACAAGGTCTTTCAGAATCATCTTATAGAACTCCTCCTTTTTAAGTTTTCAAAATCATATTGAATCCACTTTTCGATTGTCCATTCTTCAACCATTTCAAGACGGTTAACGGCCCAATCCAAATATTCGGATGATAAATCGCAAGCCATCCATTTACGACGCAATTGTTCGGCACAAACAGGAGATGTGCCGGAACCACAAAATGGGTCTAAAATTAAATCGCCTTCATTCGACGATGCAAGAATAATTTTTCTTAAAAGTTCTTCGGGTTTCTGCGTTGGATGTGGTGTTTTTTCCTGCATACCATTGTTGGTGGTGGGAATTTCCAACACATCCTTGGGCTTTGCTCCAAGTGGGTTTGGCTCCCAAATATGTTCGCCATTTTTCCCGTTTCCATATTGACTGGTTTCGGCTTGCGGATGGCTTGGATATTTCAATGTATGTTCTCCATAAGGGATGCGGATATTATCAATGTTCAATTTAAAATCCTTTGATTTCCGCATGTGCAGAATGCTTTCGTGGCTGCGCCCCCAGTCATTGCCAAGGTTTGCTTTGTTTTTATAATGCCAGATTATCCAGCGACAGGATTTAAAATATTTTGAGGCGGGATGTTTCAGGTCGGCAAGAATTTCTGAAAAGCCGCAGATATAAAGCGAACCCTGAGGTTTTAATAATCGTGATGCCGGTTCAATCCATTGCATTGACCACTTAATATATTCCTCCTGACTTTCGAAATTATCCCAATCAGCTTTTTTAATATTGTATGGCGGATCGGCAAAAATTAAATCAACACTTTCAGGTGGTAATGATTTCAGCCATTCTATGCTATTGCCAAGAAATAATTTTCCGTTTGGATGTTTATAGAATAATGAAGGAGCTTGATTTTTTTCATCAACATCCATCCTTTCTCCTTTCAATTGTATTTGACCGAAGAAGCTTGGCAATTCAGTATTTCTGACAAGTGTGGTTCTCATTTATTTTCTAAAAAACATTTTTTTATGATGATGTAAAATTAAAGAAATATTTAGAAATGGCAAACACTCTTTTTACGATTGAAATTTAGAACAAAGATATTTAATTTTGAAATACAAAGGGATTTGAAGATTGTTTTTTTTGAACAAAAAGTTTGGAGGGTTTGAAACTTAAAGGTGCTCGGATTGCAAATCCTCGCAGACGGAATACGGTGTGAAAACTTTTCCAAAGTGGAAGAAAATTGGAAAAGAAGGTGGCAGTAGAGGGGAAATTAATTTAAGGAATAATGATTTTTCTTAAATCATGATCAAACTCATAATCAACAAATCTATTAAGGATGAATTCGCCAAAATCATAAAGGAAAACATCTTTAATTTCAAGGGCAGCAACCCAAGAGCTATCATTTATACCACGTAATTGACCGGAAGTAAAATCCATAATCCCGGGGTAACAAATTAAACTTATTTCGAGAATTTTATCGTGGATTCTATAAGGAAATTCATGTTCAAAGGCAATTCGTTTTAAATCAATTTCGTGATTCAGGTTAAAATATTCATGCATATCGGCAGGAGCCGTATTTTTAAGAAAATTTTTATGATATTCATTCATTTCGGCTATGCCTTCTTTATCTTCACGATCAGGGATAGATGAACCTTCAACCTTGTAATCCTGATAATATCCATTACTAAACGCATCAAGATGCTCTAATAAACCAGAAAGTAAAAGTTCGATTATTTCTTCTTCTTTTAATAATTTTTTCATTGGTTTCCTGTATTTTTTTAATTCGGGAAAATAATCTATTACAACATCGGGCACACCTTTGCACAAAAGAGAATAAAACTTTTTAGCTGATAATGCTGAACTTTTTCTTTGAGCATCCCAACGATCAAAAAGATCCATTATTTTGTTGTAGGTTTCTGCATTTTTTGCTGCATTTTCATCCTTATTTTCATTGTCATCATCAAACATGGAGTAGATTTTTAAAAATTTATACAAATTTAAAAAAACAATTTTAAAATTTTGCCTTTTGAATGAAATTTGAAAATTGCACTTGTTTGAAATGTGCTAAGGATATTTGGAAGTTTTAGAAATGATGCTAAAGCAAATCAGCTTTAAATTTTCTTGTTCAGTTCACTGAAGTGAACTGCAATAGATGGTAACTCAAATTATCTTTTACAGTTATCCTTAAATGAAAGTAAAATAAATAAATAACAGGAAACTTGTTCTTTGAATTTTAACCAAAATCCCAAATCAAAAGTCAATTACATTTTCATCCCCTCCATCGGGTTAGCGCCATTCTTGAAAATATATTCGCTGTTCAGCAGGTAAGCTCCCGATGTTACCACCCTTTCATTTTCTTTCAGCCCTGAAACAATTTCAACTTTGTCTGAATTCCTTATCCCTGTGGTCACCATACGCACTTCAAAAGTGCTGTCGGCATTTTCAACCCACACAGAGCTGCCTTTTGAATCAACAAGCACAGCATTCACCGGAACAGTGATGGCTTTCTTTTCTATGGTTTTCAGTTTAACCTCGGCCATCATCCCGGGTTTATATTTATCCCCGGCATTCGCAATCTCAACCCTTATCAGGTTTATTTTCGAATCTTTTTCCAGTTCAGGATTTACAAACGAAATGCTTCCTTTAAGTTCCTCGTCGGGAAAAGCAGAGATGATATAAGTGATGGGTGCATTTTCCCTGATGTAATCCATTTCTTCCGTATAAGCCTGGGCTTCTATCCACAGTGAAGTATTGTCCGACAATTTAAATATCGCCGAGCCTGCCGCCACATAATCTCCCTCACTTATTTTAACGTCCTGCACATAGCCGCTCACGGCGCTGTAAACAGCAATTGTGTTTTTCAAAGCGCCGCTGGTTTTGAGTTGTTCAAGTTGTGTCTGCGTCATTCCCCAAAGCAGCAGTTTGTTCCCTGCAGCCTCTATGATCTGCGAATAATTGTTTGTGGAGGTGCTGAGTTTCTTTTGTTTTTCCAGCGCCAGCAAATATTCTTTCTCTGCTGACTGCAATTCCTCGCTGTAGATCTCGTAAAGTTTATCTCCCTTGTTAATATGATCCCCCGTGCTCTTGTAAAACAATTTATCAACTCTCCCTGCCACTTTCGAACTGATCACCTGATTTGTATTTTCATTTACAACCAGTTTTCCCGAAAAAATAATTTCGTTGCTGATGCTTCTTTCTTTCACCGTGTCAACAACAATATTGGCAAGCTGCATCTGTGCTTTGCTCAGCCTGATATTGGTTGTCTGCACCATGCCGGGCAAAGTATTGTCAGCTTCTTTTTTTTGTTTGCACGAAACAACAAAAACCAGCAATACCAATATGACCCCGATGATATTTATTTTAACTATTATTTTCAAGTTAACTGCAAAGATTCTTTTTCTTGCCTCTAAGACACGAAGACCCGAAGATTCACAAAGAAATAATAAAGGCTTTTTAAAGCTTTGCGCAACTTGAAGTCTTAGGGTCTTAGCGGCATTTTTAAGGATTACTATTTTTTCGAATAGATTCATTCTTGTTTACTTTATAAAACTTTCGCTATCAATAAGAAATTGTGCATTTGAAGCAATTACATTTGTTGTGTCAAGTCCTGATTTAATTTCGGTACGGTCAGAATAAGTCAGCCCTGTTGTCACCACCTTTGTTCCGAAATAGCCATTTTCCTTAATGATGACTATTTTTCTTTTCCCCAAGTCAAGAACAGATGCTTTAGGAACCCAAATCCCATTATGTTTTCCGGCATAAACAGTGGCAGTCACCAATTGACCTATCTTAAATTTCTTTGAACCATTGTCAACATAAACGCGGGCATTCACCGATTTGTCATTTCCCGCATTAAAAATATCCAGGTAGTTCAGCGTACCCGTAAACGCAGGGTTTTCTTTATCACCTGTAAAAATTTCTGTCTTCTGTCCGGTCTTCAAAAAAGCATAATCGCTGTTGTAAATCTTCAGCAAAGCCCAGACAGTGGTATTGTTTACAATTTTAAAAAGCATCTCTCCCTGTTCAACATACGCGCCTTCTTTGATGCTTAAACCCCCGTCAGCATCCGTTGTTGTTTTGCCGGCAGCCATGGAAGATTTTGTGTTTTCCGCATCCTGAAAATCTTTATTCACCACATAGCCCGAATACTCACTGTAAACAGTGATCTGACTGTTTGGCTTCCCTGATTTTTCAACATCTTTGATTTCCGCATTACTCATTCCCAGAAGCCTGAGTTTTTCTCTTGCCGCTTCAATGAGCTGGGTTTCGCTGTTGTCATTTTCCAGCAGGTAAAGAAGATTTTGCTGTGCCGTAACTAAGTCAGGGCTGTAGATCTCATAAAGTTTTTGTCCTTTGACCACCTCCTGGTATTTGTATCTGATATAGATCTTTTCAATTCTGCCGCCAACACGGGCGCTGATATTGTTTATATTCCTGGTGTCATAAGTGATAGTCCCGTTGGTTTTGATCACGATGGGGAATTCATCCGAAACAGGTTTGGTGGTTTGTATCCCTGAAAGTATTTTCTGATAGGTAGGACTCACAATATTTGCCAGCGCACTGTCGGCATTGCCTGCAATGACATCCTTTTTCTCCACCAGCTTCATTCCGCAGATAGGGCAGTTTCCGGGTTCAGTTCGCAACACCTCAGGATGCATGGAACAGGTATAGATTTTTCCCTTACCCGATGCATTGCCGTCTTTCTTTTGCCTGCACGAAACTCCTGCAAGGATCGCAATGACCACAAAAAGCAATATGAAATATTTTGTTCTCATCCCTGTCATCCGTTCATTAGCGTTCCGTCAGTTTTTCAAACGCTACCTGTAGCAGCAAAAGATCTTTAAACTGTTCGAGATATTCAATTTTCCCAAGCTTTAATGATTGCCATGCATCAAGCACTGAGAACAGATCTTCGGTATTCTGATCATAAGCCAGCAGGGTGGTTTTATAGTTCTTTTCAAGAGCAGGAATAATATTTTTTTTGTACAATTCAACCTGCAATTTTTTACTTTTTATTTGCGATTGAAGCGACGCTATCTCACCGCTTGCCTCGTTGACAAGCGATTCCCTCTGCTTCTGATAGGACAGCACTTCATATTTTAAACCGGTAATGTTGGCTTTATACATTTTGGATGACCACGGAACTATGGGTATGGTGATCATTCCCATAATAGAAAACTGGTTGGGCGCAGTTCCGAAAGCAAACATGTTGTCATACCTGATCCCAAAGTCGGGCAGGCGTTTGTTCCATTCCACCTTTTGTTTGAGTTGCGAAAGTTTTATTTCCTGGTCAATAGATTTGATGTCGCTTCTTGAGGTGGAAATAGAAGTGGTATCCACAATTTCAGTTTCGTAATTTTTGATGGTGTAATTTGTGTCAATGTCAAAAGCTGTGTTTCTATCCCTGTTCATCAAAGTGTTCAGGCTGATTTGCTTTTGCTGTATTTCATTGTCAATGGTTAGTTGCATGATCTGAAGTTCGCCCAATGAAGCCTTTGCTTTGTAAATATTATTCAGTTTCTCCTGTTCATAAGGATATCTTATTTCAGAGACTTTGATAATATAATTCAACAGTTCTTCACTTTCGGCAAGCACAGTCTTCTTCTTTTTTAAAACCAGCCATTCCGCATAATCAGTTTTTGCAAGTGAATAAAGACTGTTAGCTTCTGCTTTTTTATTCTGCATATCCACCGACGACATGGTCTGCATGTACTTCTGACTTACTTTTAATTTGGAAGGATTCGGGATCATCTGCTGAAGCTCTATCATGTATGAACCCATGTTTTTCTCAAAGTTGTAAGGCGTCATGTACAATCCTGTGCCAATCTGTGGTGCATCCCAGCTTTTAGCCCCGGCAGCATAAGCATCGTAAGCCTTCACCTGAAAATCATACATGGCAAGATCGGGATGCTGTTTGTCAATAATTGCTTTCACACTGTCAATGGTCAAAACCTGTGATTGTGCAAAGGAGATTCCTATGAACAAAAGAGCGAAAAGGAATAATTTTTTCATGAAGTACCTCCTTCGCTGTAGCCAAAGAGTTCTATCTTTCCCCTTTTTCTCAGTTCTCTTTCTTTTGAAATTTCAAAAACCACAGGGGTGACAAGCAACACATAAATGGTAGAAGTAAACACACCGCCTATCAAAGGCAATGCTATGGGGAGCATGATATCACTGCCAACGCCGGTAGCCCAAAGTATGGGTAACAATCCGAATAGTGCAACAGAAACTGTCATTATTTTTGGCCGCAATCGTTTGGCCGCTCCTTTGATCACATATTCCCTGATGTCTGAAAATGTAATGGTATCATTGGAATTGCCTTTGAGTTTCACCAGTTGCTGCATGGCTTCATTCAGGTAAATGGTCATCAGCATGGCAGTCTCCACGGCTATACCAAAGAGAGCAATAAAACCAACAGCTACCGCCACTGAAAGATTAACGCCATAGAAGTAAACCATGAAAACCCCGCCAATCAAAGCAAAGGGAATGGTGATCATGGTGATCAATGCTTCCTTCACGGATTTGTAAGTAAAATAAAGCACAAGCAAAATGATAATGACAACGATAGGCATGATCCATTCAAGGGTTTTGTTTGCCCTGATCTGGTTTTCATACTGACCGCTCCATTCAATATAATAGCCTTTGGGCAATTTCTTAACAAGACTGTTCAGCTTTTCCTTGCATTCCTTCACCGTACTGCCAATATCTCTGTCCCTCACATTAAAAAGAACAGTTCCCCTCAGCATGGCATTCTCTGAATTTATCATGGGAGGTCCTTCAGAAATTGAAATATCGGCAACCGTTGACAAAGGGATGGAACCAAAATCTGTTGTTTGAATGGGTGTCCTCTTGATATCATCTATGCTCGCCCTGAAATCCTGTGCCAGCCTGATATTAATGCTGAATCTTTTCCTGCCTTCAATGGTGTTCGTGAGATTGATGCCACCAATCGCCGATTCCACGATCATGTTCACATCATCCACACTCAGTCCGTATCTGCCTATTTCATCCTTTTTGATAGTGATGTCGAGATATTTTCCTCCTGTAATAGGTTCTACATAGAGGTCCTTCACTCCTTCAATATTGTCAAGCGCTTTTTTGAATTTTTGAGAGAGACCATAGATAGAATCCAGGTTCTGCCCATACACTTTCAACCCGACGTCTGTTCGGATACCTGTCGAAAGCATGTTTATCCTGTTGATGATCGGTTGTGTCCAGCCATTCACCACCCCGGGTATCTGGAGTTTTGCATTCAGTTCATTAATGATATCCTCTTTCGTAAACCCCTTCCGCCATTCTGTTTTTGGTTTCAGAAGAATAATTGTTTCTATCATGCTGACAGGCGAATTGTCTGTTGCAGTGCTTGCTCTTCCCGCTTTTCCCAGCACATTTTCAACCTCGGGACAATTTTTAATGATCTTGTCCTGCACCTGCAATATCCTTTTGATTTCAGAATTTGAAACATCGGGAAGTGTGACCGGCATGAACAAAATGGACCCCTCATCAAGTGGCGGCATGAACTCGCTTCCCAGGCTGAGAAACATGGGAATGGTCACAGCAAGAGCAAGGAGATTGACAGCTATTGTGGTTTTTCTCCATTTCAAACACAGCTTTAAAACAGGGGTATAAATTTTTTCAAGTGTTCGTGTGATTGGATTTTTATGTTCCGGTTTCAGTTTCCCTTTCAGGAAAAAAGAAATAAGAACAGGTGCAAGCGTGATGGCAAGCACAGCATCTACGAGCAGGATAAAGGTTTTTGTCCATGCCAGCGGATGAAATAATTTACCTTCCATCCCTGTTAACAGAAACACTGGCAAAAAAGAAACGATGACAACAATAGTCGAGTAAAACACACCGGGTCCCACCTGATGTGAAGATTTCTCAATTATTTTTAAACGTTCCTCTTTATTCATTTATAGTTTTTAAAAAAAGTTCCATAGGGACTATCCCGAAACTTCGGGAGTAGAAAATCAATTGTCATTGAAATTAAAGTGCCGTTGGTACGACATTATTTTCGGTTGTATTGCTTTCCATCATTTACAATGTATTGTGTTTTATAATGTCGTCACTACGTGACTTTCGTTGAGCTTATTTATTTTTGCCACAAAGATTTCACCTCTCCGAGGTTTTTGGACTCGCTTAAAGCCCTAATCACGTAGTGATTTAATCTTTGTAATAAAAAATAGTCAGCGGCATTAAAGTCACTTCGTGACGACATAAAAAATTTAATCGGACAGTTATGTATTTCTTTCGTACTTCGATGAAATAATGTACTTCTTGAATTTATTGTTCAATCAATACTTACCTGTACTTGCAGCAAGCCGGTAATTTGTTATAAACATTATCCGAAGCTTTGCCCAATTCCGTGTCATGTCCAACTTTGATAACAGCATTGCTGACATCAGCTTTTGCTACTGTTCCATCATAAGAATAAACAAGCATGTCTGTTGTTGAACTCCATGTTGCACTCTTAACACCTTTGACACTGTTGGCCGCTTTTTCAATTCTTGTTTTGCATGATCCGCATTTACCCAATACCTTTAACGAATCTTTTACAGCGCCGGTGGCTGATGTTGAAGTTGATTGTGTGCTTGTCGTGCCTGATTTGCCGCAACATGATTTTCCTTTGTGATCACATTGTGCATTTACACTTTTCTGAGAAAAAACAATGATACCTAAGATCATCGTCATTGCAATTAATAAATTTTTCATACTGATAAATTTTTGTTTT
>CAISZK010000270.1 GCA_903889915.1 uncultured Bacteroidota bacterium | reverse complement strand
TTATGAAAAAAAATTACACCCTATTACTGATTACAATTTTGCTGATAAATTTCAACCTGATTTTTGCACAACAAAATAATGATTTACCAAATCATGGACTGACGCATAGTTTAAGCGCCGGTGAAACTTTTAATGCAAATGATTTTGGCACTAACTTTCGAATCACTAATCCACCAATAGCTCCCGTTCGCAACATTGCCGAATTTGAGCCTGCCGAAGCTGTGCTGATTGCTTATGCCAGTGGTTTTGGTTTGCCTTATTCAGTTATAAAAGACCTGTCGAATTCGGGGCATGTGATCATTGCTGCCAAAAGTTCAAACCAGACCACAGCGCTGAATCTGCTTACAACAAATGGTGTCAACACGGCCAATTGCAGCTTCCTCACTGCCACTGTTGACTCATGGTGGACACGAGATTATTCAGGTTGGTTCATTGCGGACAGCAGCAATCATGTGCAGGTTGTTGATTTCACTTACAACAGAAGCTCAAGGCCAAATGATGATTCCCTGACAAAATATGAAGCCGCTCTATTAGGAACTACGTACTATGGAATGAATTTAAAGACCACAGGCGGCAACTGGATGTGCGATGGTTATAACGGAGCTGTTTCGACTGTGCTTGTACAACAAGAAAATACAGGATTAACGACTGCTCAAATCCAACAAGATGTTTTGGATTATTTGGGGATCAACAACTATATGATTGTACCTGATGCCCTTGGTCAGACTATTGAACATATTGATTGTTGGGCAAAATTTTTAGCTCCCGACAAAATATTGGTTGACTCAGTTCCATCTACAGATAGCCGTTATAGTCAATTCGAAGCAGCAGCAGCATATTTTGCAAGCACCAATTGTTCTTATAACTATCCATACAAAGTTTACAGGACTCTGATTGACGGGAGTTCTTTAAGCGCCGCCACACAGCCATATTCGAATTCATTTATTTTCAACAACAGGGTTTTTGTTCCAATAGGTGGGGGTACATCAAGTGCTAATGATACGGCTGCACTCATTGTTTACCGAAATGCGATGCCAGGCTACATTGTAAAAGGATATACTTCAATAGTAAGCTCGCAAGTGTGGCTAAATTCTGATGCACTGCATTGCCGTACACATGAAATTGCCGACAGCGATATGCTGTATATTCAGCATTACCCGTTGTTCGGATTGATTAACTACTCACCAACAGGATATGACATCAATGCAAAAGTTGTTTCGTATGGAGGATATGCCATTGCTGGTAATTACCCAATGGTTAAATACCGTATAAACTACAATGGACAGTGGGATTCGTTGACAATGGGATATGTCAGTTACCTGAATTATAAAGCAACCATACCTGCTCAAAATGCAGGAGACACTGTTTATTACTACATAAAAGCAAAGGATGTCAATGGCAAAACAGCATACCATGCCTTGATGGGGCAAGCCGATCCACACTTTTTTATTATTGGTACATCTTCAGGAATTCAGGAAAACAATTTCAATCCTGAAATTTCATTTTTTACTTATCCGAATCCCAGTAAAGGAAGTTTTATTTTGTTCACCAAGTCGAACTACACAGGAAATGCTTCAGTAAAAATATTCAATGTTACAGGTAGCCTTGTTTACAATGAAAATTTCGAAATGGTAAATGGCAACAGTATGAAAAGCATCAATGCCGGCAATCTTTCACAGGGAATTTATATGATGGAAGTCAGGACAAAATCAAATGTGCTGACGAAGCAATTGGTGATTCAGTAAAGGGAAAATAAAAATTCGTATCTTTGTTAAAAATTAAGAAAATGGTACAGCTTACTGGGACATATTATAACGGTCAGGTTCACCTTGAAAAGTCTATACAAACAAAAAAACCTTTAAGAATTATTATTACGTTTCAGGAAGAAATAGAAGCGGATAATGAAGGTTTACAACTGTCGGATTTTTCATTTTTGAAATCCCAAAAATTATTGCATGATTATAAGGGTTCTTTCAGTGATGAAGTAATTACAGAAAGACGGAATGCAGTATGAAAATATTCCTGGATACTTCAACTCTCTTTAAATTATATCACCTTGAAAGTGGAACAAAACAATTAATATTGTTTTTCAAATCCACTATGATAGAAAGTGTATTTTTATCTGAAATTACAAAACTTGAATTTGATTCAGTTGTGTGGAAAAAAGTTCGCAAACGAGAAATTGATGACAAAAAAGCACAAGGATTAATTAAAAATTTTGAGAACGATTGGGGAAAGTTTTCCTTTATAAATGATGATGCACAACTTAAACATAAAGCGAGACAGTTAATTTCTAAGTATGGAAACGATGGCCTCCGAACTCTTGATTCCATTCAGTTAGCATCAGCTATTCATATCAAAAAAGAAGCAGATTTATTTTTTACTGATGATTATTTATTATTGAAATTATTCAAAAAAGAAAAACTACATACTGAAATTTTAAAGCAATAACATATCAGTAGTCGCTTTTCAAAACTCTTTCACCAATATCTTCGCCTCCATCATATCCATAATAGCGTACTTCACTCCTTCCCTACCCATGCCCGATTCCTTGATTCCTCCATAAGGCATGTGGTCAACACGGAAAAGTGAAACATCATTGTGGATCACTCCGCCAACATGTAAATTTTCAAAAGCATAATTCATTTCGTCCACCTGATTGGTAAACACACCAGCCTGCAAGCCATAAACACTGTCGTTCACTTTATCTACTGCATCAGTAAAAGATTCAAATTGTTCAAGCACCACCACCGGACCAAAAACTTCACGGCACGAAATCATCATATCTCTGTGGGTATTGGTAACTATTGTGGGTTCATAAAAAGATCCTGTTCTTTTTCCTCCGCAAAGTAATTCAGCACCATCCTTTACGGCACTTTTCACCCATTCTTCAACACGGATAGCGTTTTCTTCATCAATCATTGCAGAGATATCAGTAGTAAATTCCTGTGGTAATCCTGCCTTTAATTGCAAAGCTCCGGCAACGAATTTTTCTTTGAATTGATTAAAAATTTCTTTGGCAACGAAGATGCGTTGAGTGTGAATACACACCTGTCCTGCATAAGCAAATGCCCCGACCAGACAGCGTTTCACAGCGTATTCAATGTCGGCAGATTTTGTCACAATAACACCGGCATTACCACCTAATTCAAGCACAACCTTCTTCTTGCCTGCGTCAGCTTTCATTTTCCAGCCAACCACCGGTGATCCGGTAAACGTTAGAAGTTTGATTCGCTCATCCGTCACCAGCAGGTTTCCGTTTGTTCTGTCCATTGGCATTATTGAAACAGCACCTTTAGGCAAAGCAGTTTGATTAATGATCATGGCAAGTTCCAGAGTGGAAAGAGGAGTTGAGGATGCGGGTTTCAGGATAATGGGACAACCTGCTGCAATGGCAGGAGCGATCTTATGCACTGCGAGGTTTATCGGAAAATTGAAAGGTGAAATGCCGGCAACCAAACCTACAGGAAAATATTTTACAAGACCTTCTTTCCCTTTGCCGGTAGGTTCCCAGTCAAGACGAATGTACTCCATTGGCAAACGTTTTGCTTCTTCGGCAGCAGCAACAAAAGTAGATATTGCCCGCATGATCTCAGCAATAGCATATTTTAAAGGTTTTCCTGCTTCCTTGGACAGAACCAATGCTAACTCATCCTTACGTGAACGGATGACTTCAGCAATTTGCATAAGTATATCATATCTTACAAAAGCGGGCATTTCCCTCAGATCCTTTTCAAGAGAAATTGCTTTGACAATTGTCTTTTCCAAAAGAGCTGCATCAGCAAGATATGTCTTGGCAATTTGTTCGTTGTTGTGAGGATTATTAACTGACAGGACATCTTTAGACACATGAAATTCACCTGCAGCGTAGATTTTATACTCTTTCATTTTATTACATTTTCTAAACCAAATTCCAACTAAAAACTCATCAACTTAAAATCCGCAACTTAATTAAAATGGAGTTGGCTCATCATTCATTTTTGACTGAACAGTTACTGTAGAGGGCAAATCTCTATCACTATAAGGGGACTGGTAATCTGCAAAATCAACACCACTTGTATCAACATTTTCAAATTTAGCAAACCTTCCAATAAATTTAAGCCTGATATCTTTCAAAGCACCGTTACGGTTTTTAGCGATGATGATCTCGGCAGCATCTTTGGTAGGCGATTGGTCTTCGAAGGCTTCTAATTTATAATATTCAGGTCTGTAAATAAAAACTACAAGGTCGGCATCCTGTTCAATTGCACCTGATTCGCGCAAGTCTGAAAGTATAGGTCGCTTTGAACCTCCACGCTTTTCAACTTCACGGCTAAGCTGTGACAGTGCAATAACCGGAATATTCAATTCCTTTGCAAGACTTTTCAATGATCTTGAAATATTGCTTATCTCCTGCTCACGGTTTCCCCTGTTATCAGCACCTTGCGACATTAGCTGCAAATAATCTATTATTATCAAATTGATGTCATATTGCGCTTTCAATCTTCTTGCTTTTGCCCTTAATTCAAAAATAGAAAGAGCGGGGGTATCATCAATGATGAGGGGAGCTTCGGTTAATGGAACAATTTTAGCATTCAATTGCTCCCATTCATATTCCTCAAGTAAACCACGTTTTAACTTATCAGCAGGGAGTTGTGTTTCGCTCGAAATTAAACGTGTCACAAGTTGAAGAGCATTCATTTCAAGAGAGAAAAATGCAACTGGTCTCTTGTAGTCAACAGCCATATTCCGCGCCATTGAAAGTACAAATGCTGTTTTACCCATACCTGGTCGGGCAGCAATAACAATCAGATCGGATCTTTGCCATCCACCAGTCACCCTGTCAAGTTCTGTAAATCCAGTAGGAACACCAACCATGTGATCTTCCTTTTTACTTGCTGTTCTTATTTGCTCAATTGCTTCCTTTAATAAATCCGGCATTTCAGCATAGCTTCTGCGCAAATTACCTTCACTGACAGTAAAGAGATTTTTTTCAGCGGAATCCAACAATTCGAACACATCTGATGTATCTTCGAATGCGTCACGGATAATGTCGGAAGAAATCCTTATTAGCTCACGTTGCAGGTACTTTTGGGAAATTATACGTGTATGATATTCTATATTGGCAGAGGAAGCAATACGTGAAGTTAGTTGAGTAATATAAAAAGGGCCACCCACTGTTTCAAGTTCACCATTTTTTTTCAGTTGACTGGTAACAGTGAGAATATCCACAGGTTCGCTTTTATTAAACAGGTCTAGGATTGCTTTATAGATTTTCTGATGAGCTTCTTTATAAAAAACTTCAGGTCTTAAAATATCTATGACAGCAGTTAGTGCATCTTTTTCGAGCATCATGGCTCCAAGCACTGCTTCTTCAAGGTCTATAGCCTGGGGAGGCAATTTTCCATGTTCAAGGATTGAGGGAGTAGAAAAAGTCTTCTTTGTTCTTTTTCTGATAGATTCCTGTTGAGAGTTTGTTGTTTCGTTCATGTGTCAAAAATACGAATTGAAGTCTTGTTCAAAAAGAAATTGTACGGAAATAGTTATTAACAATGCGAGCGGATTATAAACCAAGCGGATAAAGAGATCGGGGGATCAGACAATAGTCACATCCTCTTCTTTAATCAAAGGTTTTCCCTGATATTTTAAGATAAGCTGTGCTACTGTAAGCACATCTTTCTGGCAGTATGTAACAATACGTTTAAGATCTTTTTCAACATAATAAACACGGGCAACATCGCTACCGGCAATATCATCTTTTGGAGTCGGAATATTAAAAAGTGTGGCAAGAAGTTCAAGAGAAGTGAAGTGCTTGAAGTCTCCAAATTTCCATAATTCCATAGTATCAATTGTACTTACTTCCCACGGTTTTTTACCTGCAAGATCAAGGATTGCGGGCACTTTTATCCCCTGAATCATCATCCTTCTTGTCAAATAAGGTACATCGAATTCTTTGCCATTATGGGCACATAAAAGATTCTCCTTTTTAGTGTAACTTGTATTTAATAACAATGCAAAATCCTCAAGCAATTTTTTTTCATCATCACCATAAAACGATTTTAACTTAATGGTTTTTCTGTTGTCATTTGTTTTCACAGCACCAATTGATATGCATATTACTTTGCCAAATTCGGAAAAGATACCAGCCCTGTCAAATAATATTGCAGGCGTGTCTTCAGGTCTACGCGGCAGAAATTCCGCTTTTCTGTCCCATAGTTTTTTATAGTTATCAGGCAACAGTTTATACTCAGCGCACATTGGTACCGTTTCAATATCGAGAAACAGAACATTTTCGAGATTTAAGAATTCAAGCATTAGAAAATATTAAAGGTTATAATTCACCAAAGTTAAATTTATTTTTTAAATGATCACGCAATCGGAAAAAAAACTTTACTTTTATAGAGTGAAACTTAAACTTATCATACTGCTTTTGTTTGCGGTCATTTTTCATTTATCCTGCAGAAAAAATAAGGATGAGGTGGCCCCGGTTATTACTATAATCAAACCTTACGAAAATCAGCAATATTCAACACTCGACACAGTTTGGGTTACTGCCACAGTTGATGATGAGACTGCCCTAAAACAAATTGATGTCACACTAACAGATGAAAACAAAACTCCTGTTCTGCAAACCATGAGCACATTACCTAATAATAAAAATTACACTTTTACAATACCCTATGACATCAATGACATCGAACTTTCTTCTGGAAATTATTTCATCAGGGTAAGGGCTACTGATGGTACAAATGTTCATGACACATACAGAACAATCAAGATTGATGCAATTCCAAAAGTTTTAAAGTATGTTTACATTTTAAGTTTCGGAAATAGTACAACTATTCATGCACTAAGAAAAACTTCCTCAGGAAATCCTCAACAGATGTTTGACATCAATGGAGATTTTTCAGCATCAGCAGTGAGCTCAAAATTTCAGTTGTTTTATACTTGCGGTAAAACATTTGGAGACATGCATGCCTATAATGTTTCTGATGAAACCGAAGCATGGTCAATTCCTGTAATAAGTGATCCACCTTTCCCTTATTTTGAAAATATTGGCTGCTATAATGACATTCTCTACACTTCTTTTTACAATGGATACATCAAAGGGTACAATAAGAATGGAAGCATCACATTTAATGCAACTACACCCACTGGAACATATCCGCAAAAAGTGATGGTAACTTCTTCGTATTTATTTGCTGATCATGCGGAATATTCAGGTTCAGCAAAGGTTTTCGCAGTGTACTATGCTGTGAGTGGAGCGCTCAAGCAACAGATGACCACAAATTATGGTGTTCTGGAAATGTTCGAAAAAGACAATGACAATATTGTTCTTTTCGGAAATCAAAACGGACAGGCTGTTATGAATATTTATAAGATCTCTGATAATGGGACATGGGCGCCACATACGTTGCCAACAGGAAAACTTTATGATGCCATTCAGCTTAGCGAAGATCATTATATTCTTGCCCTTGCAAGTGGTCTTTACTACTATGATTATTCAGACAACAGCCTAACAAGTTACTTGAGCGATATTGCCACTGACATCAAATTTGATTCAACCACCTCTGAACTATATGCTTCATCAGGACACAACATCAGAGTGTACGATTATAATTCACACACTTTAATAAACACTATCACAGTGGCTGATTCCATATTGGATTTCCGTTTTCTCTATAACCGCTAAAATGAGTTTAAAATTTGTCATTACAGAAGACGGTTCACACTCCTTATTTGTTCCTGAACTTAACGAACATTATCATTCTGTTTTTGGAGCCATCAATGAATCACAGCATATTTTTATTGATGCTGGTTTAAAAAAAGCAATTAGTAACAAACGTGAAATAAATATTCTCGAAATTGGTTATGGAACCGGATTGAATGCATTAATGACATTCATAGAATTGGAAAGACAACACATTAAATGCGACTATACCGCAATTGAAGCTTTTCCGCTCGACATGGAAATTTATTCTCAATTAAATTATTCTGAAATTTTGAAGATTTCAAATGACATTTTTCTCAAAATTCATGAAGTTGAGTGGGGAGTAAAACAAATCATTTCTGATTTTTTCAAGATCCAAAAGCTCGAAAGTAAAGTACAGGAAATGTCTCTTCCAGAAAATAATTTTGACCTTGTATTCTTCGATGCATTTGCACCGGATGTTCAACCGGAACTATGGACAACAACCGTTTTTGAAAACATACACCATTCAATGAAAAACGAAGCAATATTAACAACCTATTCAACAAAAGGAATTGTAAAGCGGGCATTAAAAGCAGCAGGGTTTTCCATAGAAAAACTTCCCGGACCTAAAGGAAAACGTGAAATTTTAAGAGCTACTAAATAGTACTGATTTGAGAAAAAGAGATAGCTTTCCTGTTTTTAAAGAAAGGCTGTAATGATTATCAACAAATATTGAGAGCTGTTAACTTTCTTCAGTGAACCTTCTGGTATTGAAAAAACCCACTATCAGTCCTGAAGCTATGCCTGCAATAATTGATAAAATTGTCTCCTCATCACTAACAAAAAAATCGGCCCCTTTAAAAAACGCAGGAATCTGTGAGATCATCAGCGAAATGCATGTGAACCCAAGAATGTAAAGCAGTATTTGAAAGAAAAACTTCATCATAATAATTCATGCAAATACGAACATCTTCGAAAGTAACGAACCTAAAAACTTACAAGTTTCTTTAATTTACGCTATTCACAATCCGTTGTTGAATAATAGATTTTTGACAAACAAAACCACTATGAAAAATCCATACATTCGCAAAAAACTGTAATGATTCGTTGCTTTTTAATATTAGTCGTTTTTTTGGTTCAAATGGTTGCCTCCAATGTTACTTTTTCACAAGTACCAAACGACTCATCAATCATTAAACTTAAGGCCGGAGTAGATAAATTCAGTAAAGATGCTACATTGAAAAATGCCAAATGGGGCATTTGTGTGATCACTGCTGACTCACAAAAAACTGTGTTTTCTTATAATGATTCTTTAGGATTGATACCTGCATCTACAATGAAAGCCATAAATACAGCAGCAACTCTTTCTATGCTTGGAAAAGACTACACTTTTAAGACTTACCTTTTTTACGATGGAGATATAAGCAAAGATAGTGTGTTGCATGGAAACATTTATATCAGAGGCGGAGGTGATCCTTCTTTAGGCTCTCCCCGTATTGACTCGATGAATGATATGAAATACTTGCTGCCACTATGGGTCAAAAGCATCAAAAAACATGGAATAAAAAAGATTAATGGTGCAATAGTAGGCGATGCCAGTATTTTTGATGATACGCTAACTCCCGCTACCTGGGATAAAGATGATCTGGGTACTTATTATGGAGCCGGTGCTTCAGGACTAACTTTTCATGAAAACTCTTTTAGAATAATTATTAAATCTGGAAATAAATTTAATGATACTTCAAGGATTGTCAAATTAGATCCACCTATTCCTTACATCAGTATTGACAATGTTGTAAAGACAGGTTATTATTACACACCGGATGATCTGTGGGTGGGTGGTTCTCCTTATAACAACAGAAGAATTATCAAAGGATGGATCCCTAAAAATAAAGATGAGTTTCCCATCAGGGCTTCACTTCCTGATCCTGCTTTCTTTTGTGCATACTCACTTTTCAAAACTCTTAAGGATAGCGGGATTGTTGTGAAAGATTCCTGTTCTACGCTAAAACAAGAAAAAGCAAAAGGAAAACGAAAACCTGGTGCTCTTACTTTTTTTTACAGACTGATAAGTCCGCCGCTTGACACAATAGCTTATTATACCAATCAATTCAGCATTAATACGTGGGCCGAAGATATTCTGAAAATGTTAGCTTACGAGAAAACCGGTACAGGTTCCACACAGGTTGGCACCCAGCTGGTGACTAATTTCTGGAAATCAAAAGGTGTAAACCTAAAAGGATTTGTAATGAATGATGGCAGCGGACTTTCTCCGGAAGACAGGGTTTCACCACGGCAACTTGCCGAAATTTTACGTGCTGATATTGCCGACACTTTATTTACCGTATTCTATCACACCTTGCCAATCGCAGGCAGGTCCGGTTCAATAAGCCGTATTTTCAAAGGAACGGTTGCTGAAAATAATCTCAGGGCGAAGAGTGGTTATATGCGTGGACTTCGTTCCTATGCAGGTTATGTTTACAACAAAAAAAACAAACTCCTGACTTTTGGTATCATAGTAAATGGTCACTCTGCAACACCAGCCAAAATGCAGTCAATGCTTGAGAAACTTATGGTGCTCATTGCAGAAACGGAATGGTAATATGCGAATTCCTTCCTTTAACTATGTAGCTTTCATCAAGCACATATAGCATTCGTAGAATTCACAGAATTGCTTTGAGAGTATAAACTTTTCATTTGTAGGAGATATCCCAAAATGAATTTCATGATTGCTTTATTAAAGCTCCATGAACCGGTAAGGAATTAACAATAATTTTTGATTACAGAAACATAGACAAGTGGCAACTACTGTGTGGCAGGCTGAAACTAACTCTTTCCAAATAAAAGTCCTCCATTTTCTTTCAAAAAAAATATTTTTTAAAAGGCGATTGCTATCTAAAAAAGTATTATTTTAGCCTCCTGAATAAAGAACAAACACATCATTAAAAAATTAAGTTTATGGAAACAACAGAGCTTAAAGAAAAAATTAAAACAATGGAAAATATTGATTGGAAAAACCTGCCTTTCGGTTATTTCAAAACCGATTACAATGTGCGTTGCTACTATAAGAACGGAGCATGGGGCAAATTAGAGGTAACTGATTCGGAGTACGTGAACATTCATATTGCCGCAACTGCATTGCATTACGGACAAGAAGCATTTGAGGGACTAAAAGCTTTCAAAGGTAAGGATGGAAAAGTTCGTGTTTTTCGCTGGGAAGAAAATTCCAAACGAATGAATAACTCGGCACAGGGGACTTTAATGCAACCAGTACCCGCTGAATTATTTAAAGAAGCAATGATCACTGTAATCAAAAAGAACGAAAGATTTATTCCTCCTTACGGAACAGGAGCGTCTTTATATGTCAGGCCACTTTTAATTGGCAGTGGTGCTGAAGTTGGTGTTAAACCTGCAAAGGAATATTTATTCATGGTTTTTGTTGGACCTGTTGGCCCTTACTTCAAAGAAGGGTTTAAACCTGTTTCTATTCAAATCGTTCGTGATTATGACAGAGCAGCTCCTCTTGGAACCGGTCATATAAAAGTTGGCGGAAACTACGCATCAAGCTTGCAGGCTTCAGAAAGGTCACATGCTGAAGGTTTCTCATCAGTACTTTTTCTGGATGCAAAAGAGAAGAAATACATTGATGAATGTGGTCCGGCAAATTTCTTTGCGATTAAAGACAACAAGTATATTACCCCTAAATCAGTTTCAATTCTGCCTTCAATAACCAATATGAGCCTTAAAGATATAGCTAAAGATATGGGAATGGAAGTGGAGTGCAGAAGAATTCCAGTTGAAGAGCTTGCCACCTTCGAAGAAGTTGGTGCCTGCGGAACTGCTGCAGTTATCACACCGATAAAGAAAATTCTTGACAGAGAAAACGGACTTGAATATTTGTATTGTAAAGATGGAGAGGCCGGCCCGGTTTCAACAAAACTTTACAACAAACTAAAAGGTATTCAGCTTGGCGAAGAAGAAGATAAATTTGGCTGGAACTTTATTATTGATTAAAGGTTTTGAAATTTAAAGAAACAGAAAGGTTTCGACTTTATAAAAAGTTGAAACCTTTTTTTTATTTACACTATACCACCATTTCCCCATTCGCCTTTTCTTCCCTTTGACCATTCATATTTTTCGCCTTTCATTAGCTTTTCAAAAAGAATTTTCGCTACTCTACGATCATTTTCGAAAGTAAAATCTTCAGATAAAATATCCTTTACATTCACCCATCTGAATACTACAGCGCCATCTTTTTGTTCAGGGAAATCAAACTTCTTTTGTGATGTTTTTATCAGGTTATAATCGGCAACATTTATTCTGTAATAAATACAAACAACCTGGCAGTTGTTATTAAATATTGAAGGAAGAAAAAAATCAGTTGTATAAAAATGTTCACCAACTTCAACTTTCAGTCCCATTTCTTCCCGACCTTCTCTTTGAAGACATTCGATTGTTCCTTCACCATATTCAAGGCCCCCTCCCGGGAACTTGATCAATTGTTTGCCTTTAAAAATCTCATCAGTGATCAACACCTGACCGGCATCATTTATCAGGATGCCATAAATACGAACTGCAAAATTATTTTCTTTCATTTTCCTTTATTATTCATGAATCCTAAACTATTTATTATCCTTTTACGGGGGCGTTTGAAAACGCCTTCATTCACCGATTTCACATCTTCAATTGTATAAAATGCCCTCGGGTTATACTGGTTGATAACTGAAACAAAATGCTCGATATTTTCTCGTTTAATAACTGAAAAAATAAGTTTTACTTTTTGCTGGGAACCTTCCGCATCAACAACAGTCAGACCGAAATTTTGCGACTTTAATTCACCAATAAGATCTATCGCATCGGACCCGGTTATTACACGGATAATGACATCTCCAATCAATAACTTTTCATCGAGATACATTCCAAGATAATTTCCCAGCGCGAACCCGCATCCATATGCAAGGTAGCAAACAATATTGTCAAGATGCTGCATAATTTGACCGATAGCAAGCAACCAAATAATCACCTCGAAAAAACCAAGCAATGGAGCCATATTTTTAAGCCCTTTTGAAATAAAGATCATACGAAGTGTGTCAAGGCTCACATCGCAAATACGGGCTAAAACAATAAGCAATGGAAGTATTACCCATGCAAAAACGTCGGAGTTGATAAATTGGAAATGTTCCATAAAAAATTCGCAATTAGTTGATGGCAAATATAAGAATTTTTAAAGTAAGTTTGAATGGAGGATGAATGAGTGAAATAATTTTCATTATCCTGAATTGTGTATTTATAAATTAGGATGAACGCCATCGAAGTTCATTTTCCGAAATCGAAGCTCATTTTCCGAAATTGAAGCTCATTTCACGGAATTGAAGCTCATTTTCCCTCAGCGAAGCTCATTTTCCCTCAGCGAAGCTCATTTTGCGCCATCGAAACAATTTGACCGTTGTTTTATTAAGATGAGGGAAATTGTCATAAATTTTTACGAGAAAAAGTAATTGAAAATGTAATATCTTTGCAATAGCGAAATAAAAATCATGCATGCAAAAATTGCAGAAAGGCAGTCATTCATTATTATTGAAAACACTTTTACAATAACAAAAATGAGATCTTATGAAAAATTTCTTTAAAGTAGTATTGATAGTAATCACCATCATCATTGGGGCTACTCTGATATTTGGAGTTGGAATGTATTTCAAATTCAAATCTGAAACCAAAGACATGAGTGCCATTGCAACCAAAGAAGTAGTTGCAAATGTGTATGCAATAAATGACTCTTTTGTCAACATGTTCCTAGTTAAGGACAGCACACATTACATCGCAATTGATGCAGGAAATGATGCAGGTACAATTTCCGAAGGACTTAAAAAGTTAAGCATTGATCCTGACAAAGTAATTGCCGTTCTGCTTACGCACACTGACAAAGACCATGTTGCTGCATTAAAATTATTCAGAAATGCCAGGTTGTATTTTTCAAGACCTGAAGAACAAATGATCAACGGAAACAAATCGAAATTCCTTTTTTTTGGAAACCATATTTCAACTACGGAATACACATTGCTTGATGACCAGCAAACTTTGAACATTGGTAAAATTAAAGTGAAAGGTTACCTGACTCCCGGCCACACCAGCGGATCAATGTGCTATCTTGTTAATGATAAATATTTGTTCACAGGTGATGCATTGAGCTTAAAGAATGGCAAGATCGGGAAGTTCAATAAATTTTTCAACATGGAAGACGAAACTGCAAAAAATTCAATATTGAAAATAACAAAAATTGATAGCGCTCAATATATTTTTACAGCACACTACGGCTTCACCGGCGATTATAAAAATGCAGTGAAGGATTGGAAATAATTGAAATATTGAATCAGATTTTAATTAGTTTTTCCCTGGCAAAATCTTCTTTATTTTTGCCATTTGAAAGTTGACAATCAACTTAAATTTATTTAATAATCAGGAATGCCTCCAAAACAAAAGAAAAACGCACAACCCCAAAAGCCACCTTCTGTGCTGGCAAAGCCTAAAGCTAAAAAGGAAGTTGCTTATCAGATTCCCAAATGGGTTGTACCTGCGGTTTTGGTTATTACAGCTATCATTTATTCCAGGTGCCTTTTCAATGGTTTTGTAGGCCTCGATGATGACAGGTATATCAGGCAGGATGAGTTAATCAAAAACTTCAGCATTGATGGAATAAAAACAATTTTCACCAGCATTTACTGCAACTTTTATCATCCGTTTACTTTACTGACTTTCCTGATAGAATATACCTTTTTCAAATTAAATCCCCTACCCTATCATCTTTTTAATATCATCCTCCATTTACTGAACACATGGCTTGTCTATAAACTGGTGCATGAGCTGAGTGGCAAAAAAATTACTGCTTTGGCGGTGATGATTTTATTTGCTCTCCACCCTATGCATGTGGAATCAGTTGTTTGGGTTGCAGAAAGAAAAGATGTTTTGTATTCATTCTTTTATTTGTGGTCATTGTTGGTTTACCTTCGTTACCTCAAATCAAATTTCGCGAAGAAATATTATGTTGCAGCTTTACTCATTTTTGTCGCTTCTCTTCTGTCAAAGCCTGCTGCAGTAACCTTACCAGTGTTATTGATTGTTTTTGATCTCTATAAAGGAAGGAAAATAAACTTCAAATCATTGCTTGAAAAAATCCCCTTCTTATTACTATCAGTAGGGGCAGGTATAATCACATTGTTTCAAACCGCTGACATACTCAAAGAGCTTTCACTCTCCTACAATATTATTGAAAAAACATTTCTGATTTCCTACACCTTTGCATTTTACATCGCAAAACTTTTTGTTCCTTTCAATTTATCCGTCATGTATTACTATCCTGCAATGCAAAACGGAATGTTTCCCTGGCAATATTATGCAGCCTTACCTTTTGTTCTGATCGCATTCTGGGCAATTCTGAGGCCAAAGAAAAACAGGAGAGAAGTGATATTTGGGTTGTCTTTTTTCCTCATCACGATTCTGATGATGGTGCAAATCTTCCCCAATTCAACAGCACTTGTTTGTGAGCGCTACACCTATATTTCGTACATCGGCTTATTCTACATAGCAGGTCAATGGATATCGGATATAAAGAAAAAGGAGACAACAAATATTGTCATGGTATTGTTCACATTCATTATGCTGGCATTTTGCATAACATCTTATATCCGCATTGGCACATGGAAAAACGGCGATACACTTTTCAATGATATTGTTGAAAAAAACCCGCATTATTATCGTGCATACCTTGACAGGGGCGCCTACAGAAGTAATAATGGTGAAATGCAAACAGGCTTGCAGGACATGAATTATTCCATAACCCTGGATTCCACAATTGCTGAAACATTTGCAAAAAGAGGTTTTCTTGAGTATCAACTGGGTGATAATGAAGCAGCGATTTTTGATAACACAAGAGCTATTCGCCTGGATCCTGAAATGGCAGAAGCTTACAATAACAGGGGTGTGGCTTATTACAGGTTAAATAAAACAGACCTCGCATTGGAAGATTTCAACAAGACTATCCTCATCAATCCAAAAACCGAAAGAGTGTTTTATAACCGTGGAGTTCTAAAGTCGGAAAATGGCGACCTTCCCGGTAGCTTGAATGATCTCACTATGGATATTAAATATGCTCCCGGCGATGGGGATGCTTATGGTTTCAGAGGGTATATCAACTTCCAGCTGCAAAACTATAAGCAAACTATTGAGGATATTAATATTTCTTTGAAACAAAAACCGGATATTGGCATGTCATATTACTATCGAGGCATGTCAAAACTATGCTTGAAGGATACAACGAATGCTTGTCAGGATTTGAAAAGGGCATTGCAGCTAGGTTATAAAGATGCGGCAGATGTGCTTCAGAAATGTTGTAAATGATTTAACTGATTTTTGTTGTCAGAATTCCAACTTATCCGGATTTTGACGGCAATCAAAAACAGTTGCTATCAATATCGTCTTTGGATCAATAATCCGGTAAACTATTTTGTAATATCCAACAACCAGGAATCTATAACCCTGTCCTTGCAAATTAATATTTTCTTCAATCCTTCCGATTTCTTTGTGTTTGACTAATTTCTTAGTTGTTGCTAATAATTTCGCAACTATTGAAACAGCAATCCTTTTTGAAGCTACGATACAATAATAATCATAAATCTCTTTGACGTCAACTTTAGCCAAGTCTGCCCAGATAATTTTCATGGCCTACCAGTTTAGAATTTCCTTTTCAAAATCTGATTGTTCGGTAACATTCCCCTTTTTAAAATCATCTTCGGCTTTATCAAGGCGGGCTTTATACTCTGCATTCGTCATTGGTTTAATTCGTGCTTCATAATTTACTTTTGCTGACTTATCAAGAAGTTTATCAATTTTATTTAAAGTAGTTAAATCATTTAGCCAAATAAGCCTTTCAATCAAGGTCAGTTTTCTCGTCTGTAAGTCCATTATTACATTTTTTGGTAATACAAAGATAAAAAAAATCTCATTACGACTTTTTTATTTTAGTGATTTTACCATGAATAAATGAATGGTTGTCCGATAGAAAGAAGTTTCACTTTTCCAATAAGAAATTTAATTACTTTTGTTCACAGAATCAGACTTCATGTCAACACATAAATCTATGAATTCATCAACCGATATAGATAAAGAAAAAGGTTGGAAAAAGCTTTTCCACAACTTCAATTTACCTTCAAATGAAAACAAATTCGTTCTTCCTGCTTATTCTGAATTCATGCCATCACCAAGGCTTGGCTACAACATTAATGGGGATATTGATGAAGAAATTTTTTCAGAGTATGATTTAAACGGATGGAAAATTTCCGAATTGGAAGAAGAACTCGAATTAAAACCAGGCATCCAAAATATCGGCAGTCAATTAATGGAGCACATCATTAAACTTGGAAAGGGTTTACCGGAATATCACATCGGTGGCCATCGTAACCAAAATTTAATAAACAACCCTTATTGGCCAGCTGAACTTGCATCAAACGCAGGAAAATTAAAAAACGAACAGTACATAGTTTTTCTTCCCATGATGCTTTCACGAACCCAGGATGATAAAGGACGTATAAGATGGACATTCTTCGGCGGCAGTTCCAATGAGCCTGAAAATGTATTCTGGAAAAGTTTTGTTGACAAACCATCTGTTGAAACAAATGAGGAGAAATTCGTTTCTCTGATCATCCAAATCCTAAGCGAAACACATCATGTGAAAGCTACGGACAAAACAGATTTACTGAAAAATGGTTTTCGTATCCTGGAATCAAAAAACAATGATTTACTTCCCTCATGGACAAAATCATTTATGATAATGGATGAAGACTCTTTTGAAAACATCAAATACATTCTAAGTTTCCGTCCTTTCGGATCATTACCTGATATAGTAAGAAAAAAATATCTTGATGGCGAAATTGTCTTACTCCCTTTCCCCGGAAGTCTTGTCTTTTGGGGTATGGACAATTACAAAAAATTACAAAACGAATTACCATCCGCCCTTCAAATTCCCTTGCTCAGACTGGTTACCCGACATAGGGGACATGAAGGAATGAGTGTTCCTCAATCAGGATGGATATACGAACCTCATCCTGATGTTAAGGCATCAGATGTTCATCAGGAACTTATTCTGGATTCTTATCATCGCACACATCGCTGGCAAAAGATACACAAGAATGAGGATGAATTGTTGCACCCGCCCCTGCTGACAAAAATTATAGCAACACTCTTCAGTACCGAACTTGACACTATGGGTCTGTATGGAAAACCCATGGCAAGAAATTGTCAATTGTGGAGGAAAGATTATTCACTTTTGCTTGATGGACTGAATGCCACTCACGAAGATATCCTGAAAGCGGAAAATGAAATTAATCATGGTGGTTTATTTGGTTATCGCTTTTATTTTCCTCCAATGACTATTGGAAATCATGAGATCTATTGGCACCGTCCGCTAATTTCATTTGTTTCAAAAGACACAAATGAAATTAAAGTTATGCAAGATGCTATGAATGGTTATATTTCTGCTTATCCAACTGGAAAAAACTCACAACCTGAGACTCTTGAGCTATGGCCACGAATTCAAAAACGACCACTGCAATTATCGGCAATAAAGAATTTCAAAAGCAAACACGATAGCTTTGCACATCAAACTACGATGAACATTATAAATTTGCTTGCCCAGAAAGACCTTTTTATAAAAGCCAGAATACCCCGGAATTTTGCACGACATCTCTTACATATAGGTAAACACGAAACATTAGAACAATGGTTGTCATCATTACCGGAATTATCCAATGATACCGAAACCGGGCTTGCAATGAAAATTGAACTGGAAAAAATTTTTGAGACAGAATACCGTGAAAAAACTTTTGAAGGTATTACATATAAATACTCCGCAAACCGTGCTTTTGAAGAAGCTTACTGGAATGATATTTTCACATTATCGCATGGAAAATTCATAAATAAAGACAATGCTGACTTTGTAGATGATGCCGCCACACTTGATAAAATCAAACATCATAAACGCGACCTTGCTCAGCTTGGAGATTACCTGATATCACGACATCGTGAAGAAATTGAAAAAGCAGGAATGGATGAAATTGCTTTTTGCGGTGAATTGCCTTTTAAATGGAAAACTGATTTCAACTACAATCAATATAAGGGATGGAAAAACAACAAGGATGAACTGGAGTTTGAAAGGGATATTCTAGTGATCATCCCGGGGAAAAACAGAGGTGAAGCAGTAGTCATGGCTGATCATTATGACACGGCATTTATGGAGGATATTTATGAAAAAGATCGCGGTGGTTCAGGTGCTCGTTTATCGGCCGCCGGCGCTGATGATAATCATTCCGCCACTTCCGCTCTGCTCAGAGCCTGTTCAATTTTTCTTGATCTTGCCAAAAAGAAACTTTTGGAACGTGATGTTTGGCTCTTACATCTCACAGGCGAAGAGTTCCCTTCCGATTGTCTTGGGGCAAGACATTTTTGCGAGGCAGTAATAAACAAAGATTTAAAACTTCATGTTGAAAATAATACTGTCATTGATCTGTCAGAAACGAAAATTGCAGGGGTTTTTGTTTCAGACATGATCGCCCATAATAACGATAGGGATCGGGATATTTTTCAGGCTTCACCCGGTAATAATATGCAATCTGTTTTCCTGTCCTATCAGGCACATATTGCAAATCAAATTTGGAACAACTGGGCATCTCTTTGGAATTTACTTCAGGAAAGGAGTAATTGTAAACGTGGCATTCGCAGCTGTGATGGAATAACAATTCCGGATATTGCACAGCATCTTCCGCTGACCGGTGAAATCCGCACAAAATTTAACCACAGCAGTTCGCTTTACAATACCGATGGACAAATATTTTCAGACGTAGGAATACCTGTAGTGCTTTTTATGGAAAACTATGATATTTACCGTTGCGGTTATCATGACACAAAAGATACAATGGAAAATATTGATCTTGATTATGGCGCTGCTTTGGCTGCAATAGTAATTGAAACAGTAGCCAGAACTGCAACTCTGAAAGCACTGCACTTCTGACAAATAATATTAATTTTGAAAAGATTACTTATCAAGCTTTCGTTGATAGTGTTTTAATGTCATGATAATATTCGTTCCTCTTTAAGTTATAAACTCAACAAAGTTCAATTATTGATAAATGAAAAACACAAAGATCAAAAGACTTATCATCACCTTATCTTGCATTTTAATATTGGGCTTCCTTGTTTTAAAAGCATTGCATTACGGGGATTTCAAAGTTTTCTTAGAAGCCGCAAAGTTAGTGGCAGCAGGTAAAAACCCATACCACGATTGGATTTTTATCACCGAAGGAAACTACGCACTTTATTTCTATAGCCCATTATGGGCAGTAATACTTATCCCCTTTACTTACCTTCCCGGTTTTATCCCTAATTTCATTTGGTTATTGGCAAATGCTTTCTTTTTATACAGGATATGGATCCTACTTAAAAATTACGTGGACATCCAAAGTCTTTCCAAAAAGCGAGCATATTGGCTGTTGGTTATTAGTATTGTTCTAAACCTGAAATTTATCCTTCATAATTTCGAGATGATACAAATGACCATCTTTATTCTCTGGGGAGCGCTTGAAAGTCTGAGATTTTTCAGAAACAACAATTTCATTTGTGGAGGTTTACTTTTAGCATTTATTATCAACATCAAAATTCTTCCGATTGTACTCATTCCATATTTGATCTATCGCAAAGAATTTAAGGGTGCGCTGAGTACTGTTTTTTTCAGCATTGTTTTCCTCTTCTTGCCTTGCATTTATTTCGGATGGTCAAATAATTTGTTTATGCTTTCAGAATGGTGGTCCGTTGTCAACCCTAACAATGCAGAACATTTGCTGGAAACAGATCTTGGGGCTCATAGCCTGACAGCATTAATTCCTTCACTCCTGACTAAAACAACAGGCGTTTTGCCTTATTCCAGGAACCTACTTAACCTTGATCTTGCGACAACCACTTACATTCTTAATGGTGTGCGAATCGGTTTTATCCTTTTCACAGTTTATTTTTTAGGATTTCCGCCATTCAAAAAAGCCAAATCAAAATTAAGGGAATTGCGTGAGCTTAGTTTCATCTTTTTATTAATCCCATTAATCTTTCCGCATCAACAGAAATATGAATTTTTTCTGGCGGCTCCTGCCCTGTTTTACATTTCATATTTTGTTATTTTGAATTACAAATCACAGATGATGACAGATAACAAAAAGAGATTTTACACGATACTCACACTTTTTATTCTCTCCTTTGTTTTGATGACATTATTGACGAATAATTTATTCGGACATGCCTTTGATCAGATAACGCAACATTACAAAACCATTACTTACGGAGCAACCGTTCTGATTATTATTTTGGCAATGTGCTCTCCAAAATTCGTTGAAAAAAAGTGATTTTATGAGGAAGTAATTTTAGAAACTATTCTGTCATCCCATCAGGGTATCAGGTTGACATGACCAATATAATTGTGCTCATACCCTGCCAGATCTTTTAACCGTATCCTGTACACATAAACACCCATTACAGAATCTTTTTCATATTTACCTTTGTTCATGTAGGTACCATTCCAACCTTCACCTGGTGTTGTGCTGATAAATACAAGTGTACCCCAACGGTCATAAATTGCCATTTCGAAATTATTCGGATCTACACTCAATCCTTGTGGCAGAAAAACATCATTCAGATCATCTCCGTTGGGTGTAAAAGTATTTGGTATGTAATAAGTGTAAATTTCATGAACCACGATAGAGTCATAATAATTACTAATGCAACCATTGTTGTCAGTCACTGATAATTCAACATAAAAAGTCCCGACATTGTTAAAGATATGGGTAGTAGCTTGTCCCGACACAGAAGGGCTTCCATCACCGAAATTCCAAACCCAACTAACAACACTCCCTGAGGAATTATCATTAAAATAAACTGTACCGCTGCCAACTGTCAATACCGTTGGATAGGCAATAAAATTGGCAGTAGGGCCTGGCGAAGATGGAACTGTAACTGTAGCAACTGCAGAACAAGGTCCATCATTCACAGTAACCATGTATGTACCTGCAGCCAATCCTGTGGCCGTAGAAGTAGTTTGAGCAGGATTTGTGCTCCATGAATAAGTATAATTTCCTGATCCCTGTGATGCAAAAACTGTTGCTGTTCCATTGGCCTGATTGCAATCTGTGCTGGTTGATGACGCTGATGCAACCAAACCGGTAGCCTGTCCGATCGTAACATTAGTACTTGCTGAACAACCACTCGCATCCTGAACTGTGACTGTATAGGCTCCTGCAGCAACATTGGATAATATTTGAGTGTCCTGTGCATTTGACCAAAGGTAGGTATAAGGACTTGTACCTCCGGTAGCGGTTACTGTTGCCTGCCCGTTTGACATACCACAGCTTGAATTTGAAGAATTTGTAATACTCGCTGTTGGACCTGCAGTATTGCCAACTGTTGTGGTGGCAGTTGTTGAACATGCGCCACAAGAAACAGTCACGGTATAAACTCCGGCAGCTACATTCGTTGCCGTTTGCAAAGTTTGCTGGGGAACAGTATTCCATGCATAAGTGAATCCTTGTGTACATGTTCCTGTTGGTACAACCGTTAAAGTTCCGTTTGCCATTCCACAGTTTTCATTTGTTGAAGATGCAACAGCACTGATAGAATTTACAGTCACAGCCACAGTGGCAGTTCCTGAACATCCGGAACCATCAGTTCCTATAACAGTATAACTTGTCGTGGTTGTTGGATTGGCAATGACAATAGCTCCTGTTGCCGTTGATAATCCTGCATTCGGACTCCATGAATAATTAGTGGCTCCGGAGGCCGTAAGTTGAACACTGGTACCAGGGCACAGCGATGCAGTATTCGGACTGACTGTAACATTTAGATTTGTTCCAATAGAAACAACAACTGATGCAGTGCCTGAGCAACCTCCCCCATCTGAAACTGTCACCATATAAGTGGTGTTTACTGTTGGATTGGCTGTTACAGTATCTCCTGTTGTGGACGACAAACCACCTGTAGGTGACCATGTATAAGTTGAACCTCCACTGGCTATCAACTGTACACTTCCTCCCGGACAAATTGTTGGAGCGGAAGGTGTGACTGAAGCTGTAAGACTTGTACCAATAGAGACTATCACCGAAGTTGTACCTGAACACCCACCGGCATCGGTTGCTGTAACAAGATAAGTAGTGGTCGTTGTTGGATTAGCTGTCACTGTAGCTCCGCTTGTAGCTGACAATCCACCTGCAGGCGACCAGGTATAATTAGTGCCTCCGCTGGCTGTTAACTGAACACTTCCTCCAACACAAATTGAAGGAGCTGAAGGTGTAACTGAGGGACTAAGGTTTGAGCCTATAGTCACTGTTACAGTAGTTGATCCTGTGCATCCCGTTGCACTTGTTGCAGTAACAGTATAGGTTGTATTGACTGTAGGACTGGCTGTAACCGTTGTCCCGGTTGTTGAAGAAAGAGTCCCGGCAGGCGCCCATGAATAAGTATTACCCCCGGAAGCTGTGAGTTGAATACTTCCACTTGCACAAATTGTAGGTGCATTTGGGGTGACTGTTATGTTTAGATTTGAAGCTACTGTCACTATCACAGCATCAGTTCCTGTGCATCCGTGGGCATCGGTAACAGTAACCAAATATGTTGTCGTTGTTAACGGGCTTGCAATAGGGTTTGCAATAGTTGAGTTACTCAAGGTTCCCGTAGGTGACCATATATAGCTTACTCCTCCGGTTGCATGAAGTTGCGCTGTACTGGCTGTACAAATCGTTGTATCGTTTCCTGCATTTGCAACAACAACCGGATAAACGGTGACAACAACTGTATCCGCAGCTGTGCAACTTGAAGCATTTGTAACAGTAACAATATATGAAGTAGTGCTGACAGGTGTAGCAATAGGGTTTGCAACATTTGAAGCTGACAAGCTTCCTGCAGGTGACCATGCATAAGTAACCCCTCCACTTGCCAGAAGATTTGTACTTGCACCCGGACAAATTGAAACATCATTACCGGCAGATGCATTGATCACACCGTTCACAGTAACTTTAACCGAATCCATGGCAGTGCAACCGCTGGAATTTGTAACCGTGACATAATAAGTAGTAGTTGTTGCCGGACTTGCCACAGGATTTGCAATGTGTATATTGCTAAGACCTACTGAAGGCGACCATACATAACTTGTTCCTCCTGTTGCATTCAGGTTTGTACTTCCGCCTAAACAAATCGAAGCATTCGGACCTGCATCAGCAGTTGCAGTATTAATATAGACAATGACAGGTTGATGATACGTTCCTGGACAGGTCCCAACATAATAAGTTGTAGTGGTAATCAGGACAGGAGTGGTAAATGTTGGCCCTGTTCCAATGATGTTACCGCCAACCAGGGCATCATACCAATTGATCACTGTTCCTGTAGGAGCAACACCAATAAGCGTAGCTGTTAAAGTTGCAGAAGTACCGGAGCAAATAGTATCATTCGGAGCCAGAATATAAAAAGCGCTTGCAATTGCGTTGTTGATTCCGGCGCCGCCTTTTGTAGCTCCATTAGGAGGAAATTCTGTCATTCCGGAGGAATTTGTAGTACCATTTAGACCGCCGTTTGCAGCGCTTAATATTGATCCGTTCGATAAGGCAATATATCCACCGCCGCCACCGCCACCCGGGCCTTCTGCCTGTGTTTGTTGAGTATTGTATAAATTAGCAATAACCTGGTTACCGCCATTACCTCCATTTGCAAGAGTTGTAATACCGTTTGCAGGCCCCACAGTTTTAATAATAATTGTACCACCTGCACCACCGCCTCCTGCTCCGTCAGCGCCACCGCTTCCAAAAATTCCTGTACCTGAAGATGAATTTGCTGCCGTTGTTCCATTACTTAAAATCTGACCACTGCCGGTGATAGTCCCATATGACTGTATAAAAACAACACCACCTCCATTTGCTCCGGCAGTTCCATAACCATCATTTTGATCACCTGTACCACCGCCGCCACCAAAGAAAATACGGCCGGTACTATAGTCAAGCGGACGTCCACCCAAACCGCCCCAGCTACGGCGAAAATCTCCTCCCCAGGTTTGTAAATTGCCATTGGTGTTCCATGGTCCAACAACAAGCGCATTCAGATCATTTACTGAAAAAGAATAACCTCCTCTTCCACCTCCGGATGAAGTGGTATAAGCAAAGTTTCCTAATTCAAGATTCCATGCTGTTATGTAATTCGCATTTGTAGTAATATCTGGGTTTCCCTGTCCTGTCCAGGTAGAAGTATCGCCTGCATTTGCGCCACCACCACCACCATGGTTATGTGCATTTGCGCCACCGCCACCATTGGCAGCTGCGCCGCGACAATAGCGGCCACCCAAGGCATCATAATCCAACTGATAACCGGCAATGCCTTCACCTTTTTCTGAGCCATAACTATTTCCCGGATAATAGTACTCTCCTATTCCATTTACACTGTTGTTATCGTTTTCGGCACCTCCGCGAAAACCTTTGCCTGACATATCAAATTTAGCGCCTGTATTAATTACAGTATTTCCGGTTACCTCAACGGTACAGATGCCGCCAATAGTTCCATTCCATGTATCACCGGTAAGAACGCCGGGGCTGTTCAAAGTAAGAGTTAAATATCGGGGTACTCTGACAACTTCAGTCCTGCCGGCAGAGGTGTAATTGTTTACAAGTGCACATTCAATATTGATGGTAGTACTATTAGGGACAGAAAGAACTTCGGCGAATTCATACAATCCACAGTTATTATAACTGAGAATTTTGCCCCATTCTCTTGTCTGAACATTTGTTTGTATACTAGCGCCTTGTACCTGTATGATCATGATAAGGTCGCCGGGAGAGAGAGTTGCTGAAAACCGGCTGTTGGTATTTAGCCCGCTTGCTGCAACCTGCAATGAAGTGGCTCCGGCAGTAGCATCGGCTGTCAGAGAAGTATATTCATTAACGATAGTGTTGGCAGCAGCCACTGTTTTGTTACCATCTTTGCCACGCTGGGCAAAGGAAAGGACTGACAAAAGAGAAAATATTATTATTAATGGTAATCTAAACTTCACAATTAAAACACTTTATTAAACAATTTAAAAGTATTTGTGCAACTCCGGTTGAAAGACGAAAAAAATCCTTTATAGTTGCTTTTGCCTGATAGGTTAAAGTTAATTTATTTTTCAGGGTTTCCTTCATTAAAATTAAGAAAGCAAAACACGCATGAAGTGCGCAAACTTACTCAAAATATTCGTATTCGTAATGAATGACATAGTTTTGGTTCAGGCCTGCCCCGTGTTTGTCAATGGTGACGGCCACTTCAAGCAAATTATCATTCTCATCAAACTTCCTTAAAATACGGTGATTTAATTCGCCAGCCGAATTCGATTCAAGTTGCGAGATCATGTTGCCTTTATCATCATACTCAATAACCGTTGTGCTCTTATTGAACTGATCTTCTTCAACAATTTCAATCACTTGTCCTTTTTCATCTTCTTTATAAAGATTTTTCGCCACCAACTCATCTTTGCTGTTGTAAGCATAAGCTTCCGTTTTCTTATTGGATTCGTTATACTCATATTCCGTTCGCGTTCTCACATCTTCCAGTGCATTGTGGTGGATGATCTCAATTTCATTGCCCTTTTCATCATAAACATAATTGATCTCCGTGAGAATATTGTTTTCACCATCGAAAGCAGTTTCGCTCATCAGCAGCCCTTTTTCGTACTTATATTCTTTTTTTGATTCAGGAACACCATCATGATCAACAGTGATCTTTTCAAGCAATTTTCCTTCATCATTGTAATTAAAATCGGTGGTATCGAATGATTCATCCTGGTAGATCAGAAACTCTTTTGAAAGTTGCCCCTTATCATTGTACTCAAAGGTTTTTTTCTCATCAACTTCTCCTTCGTCATTGATCAGAATTTCGCTGATGGGTTCACCTTTTTCGTTATACTGATATTCGCATTTCTGTTCAATACTGCCATCATTGAGATAAGTGATCTCAGTGATTGTATGCCCTTCTTTATCAAATTCGGTGAATGCTGAAATGACCGGTTTCACATCAGTAAAATCAGCAGCCGGCTTTGCATTCATGTAATCATACTTGTTGATGGTGATGGTTTTTATTGCTGGCATGAGGTAAAGGATTTTTGATTTGTGATTTAAGATTTAGGATTTTTGAATTACAATTCAACAATTAAATTTTTGTTCAGTCTGATACTCGCATTAATTTTTATAATTTTGGCGCAAATATCAGAAACCTTTATCAAATCAAAAAATCCATTTGCAATTATTATGAAAAAGAAACATTTTGTCGCATTGTTAAGCATTGCAATTTTAACCTCATTCACCATGAAAGCTCAAACACCAATCAAGTATCCCGTGACCAAGAAAGTTGATACCATTGACAACTATTTCGGAACAAAAGTTGCAGACCCTTACCGCTGGCTGGAGGATGATAAATCTGCCGAAACTGCCGCATGGGTAAAGGCTGAAAATGCAGTGACCACTGATTACCTGGCTAAAATTCCTTTCCGCACACAGATGAAAGACAAGCTTGATAAAATGTGGAACTACCCGAAATATGGCGTGCCTTTCAAAGAGGGTAAATATTATTTCTTTTATAAAAATGATGGCTTGCAAAACCAAAGCGTACTCTATATCCAGGAAGGTCTTGATGGCACTCCAAAGGTTTTTCTTGACCCCAACAAATTATCAACTGATGGCACTGTATCGCTCGAAGGTGAATCGGTTTCGCACAATGGCAAATACCTTGCCTATATGACTTCGCTGGGTGGCTCCGACTGGAACGAGGCTTATGTGATGGATGTCGCAACAGGCAAACTACTCAGCGATCATCTGAAATGGTTGAAATTTTCAAGCATTGCCTGGAAAGGTGATGGTTTTTACTACAGCCGCTTTGATGAGCCTGTGGCCGGAAAAGAACTCACGCAGAAAAATGAAAATCATAAGATCTATTTCCACAAGGTGGGAACATTGCAGGCAAACGACAAGCTGGTGTATGAAAACAAAGCATATCCCGACAGAAATTATGGCGCACAGACAACCGAAGATGAGCAATTCCTGATCGTAAGTGAAAGCGAAACCACCAGCGGAAACGGCCTTTATATTCGTGACCTGACAAAAGCTGACAGCGCTTTTAAACAGATCGCAAAAGGTTTCGAATTCGATTATTCCATCATTGACAACCTTGGCGGGAAACTCTACATGATGACCAACGATGGCGCTCCCAAATATAAACTGGTGATGATTGACCCGGCAAATCCTGACAAAGCAAACTGGGAAACCATCATCCCCGAGAAAACGGAAGTGCTGCAAAGTGTAAGCATCGTGAATGGCGAGATACTGGCCGAATATATCAAGGACGCTTATTCAAAAGCCTATATTTATTCAGTTGACGGAATTAAAACCGGCGAAGTGCAGTTCCCCTGCATTGGCACCGCCAGCGGTTTTACAGGCAAGAAGGAAGATAAAATCGCATTCTATTCGTTCACTTCTTTCACATTCCCTTCAACGATTTACAAATTTGATGTCGCCACGAATAAATCAACTGTGTATTACAAATCCGACATTGATTTCAAAACCGATGAATACGAAACAAAACAGGTGTTCTACACAAGCAAGGATGGCACGCTGATACCCATGTTCCTGACCTATAAAAAAGGCCTTGTGCTGAATGGGCAGAACCCGACATTGCTCTACGGTTACGGCGGTTTTAATATCAGCATGACACCAAGCTTCAGCATCAGCAGGCTTTTGTTTCTCGAAAACGGTGGAATTTATGCAATGGCCAACATACGCGGGGGCGGCGAATATGGCGAAGAATGGCACAATGCAGGAACCAAACTGAAAAAGCAAAATGTGTTTGATGATTTTATTGCAGCAGCTTTATACCTCATAAAAGAAAAATACACGAGCAGTGAAAAGCTTGCCATTGCAGGCGGTTCCAACGGCGGGTTGCTTATCGGCGCCTGCATGTCACAACGACCGGAACTTTTTAAAGTGGCCATTCCGCAGGTGGGTGTGATGGACATGTTGCGCTATCAGAAATTCACCATTGGCAAGGCATGGTCGAGTGATTACGGTTCGAGCGACGACTCTACAGAGTTTAAATACATCTACAAATATTCGCCGCTGCACAACCTGAAAGCCGGAACCAAATACCCCGCAACCATGGTGATGACAGCCGACCACGACGACAGGGTGGTGCCTGCACATTCATTTAAATTTGCTGCAACCCTCCAGGAAAAACAAGCCGGCACCGCACCCGTACTCATACGTATTGAATCAAATGCAGGCCACGGCTCAGGAAAACCGACAACAAAAGCAATAGAAGAAGTTACCGACATGTGGTCGTTCATCATGTTTAATTTGGGAATGAAGCCGAGTTTCTAAGGATGGTTTGTGGTTTGTGGTTAGTGGTTGGTGGTTAGTGGGTTGTTGTTGGAGAGCCAATTTAATTCATTGCATGGAAACAATTAGAAAAAGAGATTGAGTGAATGTTAGAATGAATGAAGTATTGATGAAATTGTTTATTTTTGCTATTTGATTCCAAAGAAATAATAAGCACTTTATGAACATTATTCTTAAAGTTGAAAATATTGCTTCGTTAATCTATTTTATTCGCGGTGAAAAGGTAATGTCCGATAGTGATCTTGCCGATCTTTATGGTGTTGAAACCCTCGTTCTCAATCAGGCGGTAAAGCGTAATATTGACCGTTTCCCTTCCGATTTTATGTTTCAGTTAAATGAGACTGAATTTAAAAATTTCAGACCTCAATTTGTTTTGAATTCTGACAACTCATCACAAATTGTGTTGAGTTCAAGAAATTACAGAGGAGTAAAATATTTTCCACTCGCTTATACAGAACAAGGTGTTGCGATGACGGAAGGCGATGTAAAGAAAATACTGAATGAAGCAAAAAAGAAAAAGGGATAAAAATAATAATAATTTAGCGGACGTATTGTGGTTGAAAGAGGTAAATGAGGAGAGGATGAAATTGGATATTGAATGAAATGGGTAAAGGGATTTGGATGGATGAGAATGAGAAAAGGGAAGAATGGAGAGAAAGATTTTAATGAAATGACGTAAATGTAGTTGAATTGACAAGATTTGATAAAATGAATTTGCATGGAAATGATGAATAACAAAACTGATTACCAAGGACTGTTTTATCAGATTTCAGAAACCTTTGTGCAAGGGCGAAAGAAAGCAGTATTGGCTGTAAACAGTCATTTGGTTGAAACATATTGGAACATTGGCCAACATATCATAGAATTTGAACAGGCAGGGCTTAGCAAAGCGATATATGGTGATGCATTGCTCAAAATGTTATCAAAAGATCTTTCATTGAATTTTGGAAAAGGATTTAGTGTAAGCAATCTTTACATGATGAGGTTGTTTTATATCAAGTATCCAATTTTCCAGACAGTGTCTGGAAAATTGAAAAATAATTCAAAAGGTGCTGAAGTGTCTCACCAATTGAGTTGGAGCCATTACGTGGAGTTGCTTAAAATTGATAATGATCTGGAACGAAGTTTTTATGAAAAGCAAACTATTATTGAAAACTGGAGTATCAGGGAATTAATTCGTCAAAAAAATTCTTCCCTGTTTCTTCGCCTTGCTGCTTCAAAAGATAAAGAAGGCATCCTGCAATTATCAAAGCAGGGGCAAATAATTGAAAATCCTGCTGACATCATACGCGAACCATACATTCTTGAGTTCTTAAAAATACCAGAACCTTACCATCTTAGCGAAACCGAACTGGAAACACGCATTATTGATCATCTGCAGCAGTTTCTGCTTGAACTGGGCAAAGGCTTTGCTTTTATTGGCAGGCAATACCGCATTCCTGTTGGCAACCGCCCTCACTATGTTGATTTGGTTTTTTATCACCGCATACTGAAGTGTTTTGTGCTGATAGATCTGAAAAAAGAAGAAGCCGGTTATGAAGATATAGGCCAGATGAACATGTATCTTGGTTATTTTGAAAATGAAGAAAACACCAAAGGCGACAATCCCCCCATTGGAATTGTTTTGGCAAAAGAAAAAGACGAACTGCTTGTGAAATACGCGTTGTATAATATCTCATCACAACTTTTTATAAGTAAATATCAACTGTATCTTCCCAATCGCGAAGAACTTCATCAGTTAATAATGAGGCAACTGGAAATAGGAAAGAAAAACAATGACTAAAATCATATCGCAATTGAACAAAATTGCAATTACACAAATAAAATCATTGATTGGAAACAGAGAGATTAAGGGGTTAAAAAGCTAAAGTGAAAACCGCAAGACGATGAAATGAAAATGCTGAAAGAAAAATAAGGGATAAAGTCAAAAAAATAATTTAGCGGATGAAGTGTTGTTGAAAGAGGGGTGAATGATGAGGGGAAGGATTATGGCAGGATGCCATTTAATAGCGAGCACGAGTGGCATGCTCGCGCTTGTGGACAGAAAAAAAACCGCCATTTATGAAATTGTAGCCGATTTGAAAGGAGATGCATAATGAAAAAGAAAAACCAGCAAAATAATAAAATGATTAGTAAGGAGATTACCATCAGGAGCTCTGCTGCCGAATACCTCACTTTTATAGCGGCAACCGGCGACAATCCCGATAGCATTGAGATGCGTTACGAGGATGAAAACGTTTGGTTGACGCAAAAAATGATGGCCGAACTTTATGATGTTTCCATTCCGGCAATTAATCAGCATCTGAAAACAATCTTTGAAGATAATGAGTTGCGGGAAGATTCAGTTATTAAGAATTACTTAATAACTGCAAAAGATGGAAAGCAATACAATACAAAACACTACAACCTGCAAACTATTATTGCTGTTGGCTTTAAAATAAATAATCAACGGGCAGTTCAGTTTCGTAAATGGGCAAATAAAATTGTAAAAGAATACACCATACAGGGCTGGTCAATGGATGTCGAACGGCTTAAAAATTCCGGAACGATTCTTACCAAAGACTATTTTGAAAAGCAACTTGAGGTTATTCGTGAAATCCGATTATCGGAACGACGTTTTTATCAAAAAATAACGGATATATATGGTACAGCTTTAGACTATGACCCAAGCGCAAAAACCACACTTGATTTTTTTAAAAAGGTGCAAAATAAATTGCATTGGGCAATTCACGGACACACTGCTGCCGAACTGATTTATAAGCGTGCCGATGCCAACAAGGATAATATGGGACTGCAAACATGGGAAGCTGCCCCCACCGGAAAAATCAGGAAATCAGATGCAGTGATAGCAAAAAATTATTTAGAAAAGGAAGAAATCAGGGCTTTAGAACTTATTGTTTCGGGTTATCTCGATTTTGCCGAACGGCAAGCTCAACGAAACATTCCCATGACAATGCAGGATTGGGCGCAACACCTTGATAGAATTTTGATGGCTACCGAACACGAACTTTTAACCAACTCCGGAAAAATTTCAATGGAAGTAGCCAAACATCACGCCGAAACAGAATGGGAAAAGTTCAGAATTGTGCAAGATCATTTGTTTGAAAGCGATTTCGACAGATTCCTTCAATTAGAAAATGAAACAAAAAAGATTGAGAAAAAAGAAGACAACCATTGAACAACATCTGGCGGACGCATGCTGAGTAAAACCCGAACAATTGTCTCCTTCGGATGACATTAAAAAGCTAAAGCGAAAACTGCAAGGCGATGAAAAGAAAATACTGTATAAAGCATAAAAGAAAAAGGGATAAAATCAAAAAAATAATAATAATTTAGCGGATGAATTGTGGTTGAAAGAGGGGTAAATGAGGAGGGGATGGAAAATGGCAGGATGCCAATTAATAACTAGTGCAAGTGGGATACTCTTGCTTGCAGAAGAAAAAGAATATTAGATTTAGAACAAGAAAAATATTAATAACATGGATAGTCAAAACACTATAAAACTTTTTGAGGATAAAAAAATCCGTACTTCTTGGAATGAAGAGGAAGAAGAGTGGTATTTTTCGATAGTGGATGTGGTTGGAATTTTAACCGACAGCGCTAATCCAACCGATTATTTGAAGAAATTGCGAAAACGTGATTCCTTATTTGGCGATTACCTGGGGACAAATTGTCCCCAGATAGACATGCCGACCAATACCGGAAAACTTCGAAATATACGGCTGGCGTGCACTTGCTGAAGGTCGCCACAAATAGTTTGAAAGAATGAGAGAATAAAAAAGGGATATTAATGTGGATGAACAGAAATTGTTTATTTTGCTTATAGATTTTTGAAGGAACGAATGATGATAATAAAGTCTGCTCCATAGCGCAACCACTCTTAAAACTTTAATATAACACACAAAACCATGACTAAAGAAACAAGCATAAAATTATTTGAATCGAAGCAGGTACGCTCTATTTGGAATGACGAACTCGAAAAATGGTACTTTTCAATTATTGATGTCATCGAAGCGCTTACAGGCACCGACCGGCCACGGAAATATTGGAATGATTTAAAAGCAAAGATCAATAAGGAGGGAAGTCAGTTGTCCGAAAAAATCGGACAACTGAAAATGCAATCAGCCGATGGCAAATTTTATTTGACTGATGTAGCCGATACAGAACAACTATTCCGCCTTATTCAATCCATTCCTTCACCCAAAGTCGAACCTTTTAAAATGTGGCTGGCAAAGGTAGGCAGAGAAAGAATTGATGAAATTGAAGACCCCGAAATTGGCTTCGACCGCCTGATGGAAACCTATATGAAAAAAGGTTACAGCAAAAACTGGATCAACCAACGCCTGAAAAGCATTGAAGTCAGGAAGGAACTCACTGACGAATGGGATAATCGCGGAGTTAAGAAAGGACAGGAATATGCAATACTGACTGATGAAATTACCAAAGCCTGGGCAGAACTAACTACCAAGCAATACAAGAACCTCAAAGGTTTGAAAAAAGAGAATCTTAGAGATCATATGGCGAATTTGGAATTAGTCCTTAATATGCTTGCCGAAGCCACTACCACAAATCTCAAAAAAGAAAAAGCCTATAACTTTTGAACAAAGCAAAAAGATTGCAAAACAGGGAGGCACAATTGCCGGCAATACCCGCAAAGAAATAGAAGCAAAAACAGGTGATAAAATTGTGACAGCCAAAAATGCAAAGCAATTGCAAGGCAATGAAAAGAAAATACTGAATGAAGCAAAAAAGAAAAAGGGATAAAATCTAAAAAAATAATAATAATTTAGAGGGGGAATTGTGGTTGAAAGAGGGGTTAATGGGGACCGGTGGAATATGGGTTGGAAGCCTTTTAATATTAGGTACGAGCAGCACGCTCACGCTTGCGGAGATATATGTTGGTGATAACTGAAATAATTTTAAAAATTGAGACTCAATAAAAATGATAGAAATAAACTGGCACATATTCAAAGTCAAATTCAATGGCAAAGAAAACGGTACTTTTGAAAATCTCGCTTATCAGCTTTTTTGTGCAGAACATAATAATAGAATAGGTATTTTTCGATTTAAGAACCAGGCTGGAATTGAAACCGAACCCATTCAAGCAAATGAGGAACTTGTGGGTTTCCAAGCAAAGTTTTACGAAACAAAAATTGCCGACAATAAAGACGATATAATTGATTCGATTAAAAAAGCTAAAAGAGAAAATCCAAATCTTAATAAAATTTCATTCTATATCAATCAAGAATTTTCTGAAAGCAGCACAAAAGGTAAGAAAGACCCTGATTATAAAACTGATATTGAAAAAGAAGCGCAGAAAATCAATTTAAGCATTGATTGGAGAGTGCCAAGTCATTTTGAAAGGCAACTCGCTTTACCTGAGAATCTGTATCTGGCAGAATTCTTCTTTGGGTCAGGTAAAAATGTGATTGATTTTATCGAAGGACTAAAAAATCATACTGAGAATTTGTTTCTTGCCATTCAAACAGATGTTGTATTCAATGAAAAATCTATTAAAATTGACCGAAAGGAAATCATAAAGACTTTAGATGAAACTTTGAATGAGTCGAAAGCAGTTATTCTAAGTGGAGAAGGAGGGTGCGGCAAAACTGCTGTTGTTAAAGATTTCTTTGAAAAACATAAGAATGCAATCCCTTTTTATATGTTTAAAGCAGTGGAATTTAATGTCCATGAGATTAAATCGCTTTTTCATAATTATGGAGATTATTCGCTCCAAGACTTTATTAAAGCCCACGAAAATGAGCAACAAAAAATTGTAGTAATTGATTCGGCTGAAAGAATTTCAGATTTAGAATATCAGGAACCGGTTAAAGAATTCCTATCTGAACTGCTAAAGAACTCATGGACTATCATCTTTACAACACGTTTGAGTTATCTGGATGATTTACGTTTTCAGTTTTTAAGCGTTTATCGCTTATCATTTGAACAAATAAATATTAGCAACCTAACGGATAAAGAACTTGAAAAGCTGTCTGAACAATATGCATTTGAATTACCTGCAAATGCTCGAATGAAAAATATAATCCAGAATCCCTTTTATCTTGATGAATATTTTAAAAGTTACGCCAGTTACAATAATTCAATTCTTTATGCCCAATTCAAAGAAATAATTTGGTTAAGAAAAATTCAAAACTCATCTTTCACAAAAGATAACACACATATTTTAAGGGAAAAGTGCTTCTTAAACATAGCTAAAATCAGGTCTGAGAGGGGTGCGTTTTATATTTTACCCACTGAGTGTTCTGATAATATACTTTCTTTGCTTGTAAAGGACGAAATCATTGGTTTTGATAAAAATTCAGGAGGGTATTTTATAACTCATGATATTTACGAAGAATGGGGGATTAATGTGCATATCGAAAGAACTTTTAACACTGCACAAGATTATCCTGCTTTCTTGAATGATATAGGTACGACTTTAATCATAAGACGAGCTTTCAGACAATGGCTGTCGGATAAATTATTGGATAAAATAGCAGTAATAAAGACTTTTATTGAAGATGCTTTTGAAAATGACAGCATTGAATTATTCTGGAAAGATGAAATCTTAACTTCTGTATTATTATCCGAATATTCGGAAGAATTTTTCATACAATTCAAGAATAATATTTTAGACAACGATTTTTTAATTCTCAAAAAAATCAGCTTTTTACTAAGAATTTCATGTAAGGAAGTCGATAACACACGGTCTAAACTGTTAGACCCAACTCAAGATATTAATTTAAATTACGTCTTTACCAAGCCTAAAGGGAAAGGGTGGAACAGCACTATTCATTTGATATATAAAAATCAAAATATGATTCCCTTTCCGCTTCTACCACATATAGTTCCATTATTATCTGATTGGTGCAACAATAATAAAAAGGGAAATTCAACTCGGGAAGCTGGTCTATTGGCATTAAAATTCTATACAGAAATTCAGACAAAGGATAAATACGGATCCAGTGCTGATTTTACCAATACATTAATCAAAATTATCATTCATTCGGCATACGAAATTAAAACTGAATTAATAGTCTTGTTTGATGAAATGCTTGCCAAACCCTTGGTTGACCGTAGAGGATTAAATTATGACCTGTGCAAAGCTGTAATTAGTTCCGATACAGACAATCTTTCCATCATAGATGCTCTTCCAGAATATGTAATAAAGTTGGCTAAATTATTTTGGATTGATTCAAACAAGAAAAAAGAATTTTATGGTGGGTACGGGGTCGAAAATTATTATGGATTAAACGATTCTGGACATCACGATTACTTTCCTGCAAGTGCGTTACAAACGCCTATTTATTGGTTGTTGGTATTATCATTTGAAAAAACAATTGACTTTATTATTGACATTACAAACAAAACCGTCAAAAACTATGTAGATTCAGGGTTTGACAATGATATTCAAGAGATAAAGTTGGTTATTAATGAAGGGCAAAGTTGTAAACAATATCTTTCCCGTAGCTTATGGAATATGTACAGAGGTGCGGGTTCTCCAGTATCTCCATATTTATTGCAATCTATCCACATGGCATTGGAAAAATATTTTTTGGAAAAAGCCGAAAAATATGATTCAGAGATTATAGAAAGTTGGCTTATTTACTTAATTACCAAGTCAAATTCAGCTTCTATTACATCAGTTGTTACAAGTATAGTATTAGCTTTCCCAAATAAATTCTTTAATGTTGCTAAGATACTTTTTAGCTGTAGTTCTTTGTTATTGATTGACAATCTAAGGGCAAAAATGGGAGAGCATGAAGCAAAAAGTCTTTATTCAATAGGAAGGGGCATGAATAGCAAGGATAAGATATTTGAAAATGAGCGGTTAAAAACTTGTGATGATAAACACAGAAGTCTTTCATTAGAAAATTTGATCCTAAATTACCAATTTTTTAGAGATGAACAGACCACAGAAGAAGAAGCTGATAAAAAACAAAAAGAATTATGGGAAATAATTGATAGGCTTTACAACGAACTACCGGAAAAATCTCAAGAAACAGATGATGACAAAACAAAAAGATTGTTGCTTGCAAGAATTGATAGAAGAAAAATGAAACCCATTGTCGAAAGGCAAGGAGACAATCTTGTCATTGACTTTAACCCCCAAATTGATGAAGAGTTAATAAAGCATAGCGAAGATACGACAAGGCAAAGTATTGAGTTAATGAAATATACTGCATTAAAATTATGGGCATCCCATAAATTTGATAACACAAAAAAAACGGATGATTATAAGCAGTATGACGACAATCCTCAACTTGTTTTAAAAGAGACAAAAGAAATCATTGAAGGATTATTAACAACGGGGCAAGATGGGATATTTCATTTGTTCAATGGCTCGATACCTGCTTATACATGTTCGGTTTTACTTCGCGAATATTCATCAAAATTAACTGCTGATGACTTAGACATCTGTAAGCAAACTATTTTAGAATATGCATTAGAACCTTTTCAACAAAATTATCAATATCAAATATCGGATGGTGTTGAAGTTGCAATTAATGTGTTGCCTTTTCTGATAGAATTGTTTCCTGTTGAAAAGAATAAATTCTTAACCATTCTATTATTAATACTTTTTGATCCAACCCAGCTTGGCGCATACAAACGTGTAAGTGATTATTCAATTGAATCAATATTGAATGATTTATGGCGAATTTCACTCGAAGATGCAAAAAAAATTCTTTTTGCATTCTTAAAATTCAAACCTGTTTTTAACTCAGTATTAAGCGAATTAAAGGAAGATGCCGCCGATAATTACAAATGGCAACGTCATACTCAAAGTGAGATAATAAATAAACTAATCGAAAAATACGGAGATGATATAGAGTCCTTTATATTAATTCCCTTGCAAATTGAGGAAATTGACATTAGCTCTTATAGTATACGTGATTTGGAAGTTGCTTTTCAATTAGTACCTCACGATACAGAAAATGAAGATTTATTATCATTTGTCAACTCTATTTGTGCCGTATTTGCCAAAAAATTGTTGCATAAAGACGAAGATGAAGACGAAGATGAAGATATTGATTTTTCATTAAGAATTAAAGTTTTTACGAAGTTTTCTTATTTCATTTTATTCAGAGATATAAAGGATATTGGCAAATTTATTCAACCATTTGTTGATAATTTTTCAGTCAACGAACATATGGCATCCTTTTTTCATCAAATTATTTTAGCTCAAGATAGAGTTTCCCGATACGAACATTTTTGGACAGTATGGGAATCTTTCTTTGAAAAGTTAACGATAAATTCTTCTTCAAGAAATTATCATCTAAGAGAAGTAGTTCATAACTATTTATTAGCTTGTAATAACTGGATAGAGTCAGCAAAAAGTTGGCATTCTTTAAAAGAAAATGAGAAAATATTTTACAAAAAAGTAGTTAAAGAAATTGGTCATCTTCCATCCGTTCTGGATTCAATAGTACAATTATTGAATGAAATTGGTAGTGAATTCTTAAACGAGGGAATTTTCTGGATTAGCGATATGGTTGAAAAAAACAAAAGAAATAAGCTCGAAGTAAACACTGTCTATTACACAGAAAAGCTAGTAAGGAAATATATTTTCTTGAATCGAAATAAAGTCAGGCGAGATGATAGAATCAAAAATAAAATTCTGCAAATTCTGAATTTTTTAATAGAACGAGGTTCTGTTAATGCTTATTTGCTTAGAGAGGATATATTATAAAAATCTGCCAGTAAGGATTTAACCGCGTTCGGGCGCGTCTCGACGCGTTCGTAAATTTAAAATGCTATGATGTCACGCGTCAGGAGATGCGCGCCAACAGAAGCAGTTGACATTACTGAAAAAGAAAACAAAAAAAAATATGGGATACATACCTTTTTACGAAATCTGTTCGAACATAGAAGATGGCGGTACAATGGCTTTAAATGTTAAATCCGAAGACAATGAATTTGGATTACCAATGGATAAATATATTTTCTATGAGCTTTATTGCAATGAATGTGATTGCCACCGGGTGATGTTCTATGTTATGTGCAGCAAAATGAAAGTGCCTGTTGCAGTAATTTGTTGGGGTTGGAAAAGCCGGAATTTCTACAAGAAACTTTATAAAAATGTTAGTAAAGAAGTGATGGATGAAATAAAGGGCCCTGCGCTGGACTCATTAAATCCACAGTCAGTATTGGCGCCCCGTATATTAAAGATGTTCAAAGAAATTCTGATGACTGATCCGAATTATACTGAAGAAATCAAGACACATTTTAAAATGTTCAAGAAAAACCTGAAGAAAAAAAAGAGTTTAGAAAATAATTCCGCTGTGGGATAAAAAAGGTCAGCAATTTCCCGATTGTCCCGTCCGATGGGGTCAGGATTTGCGCCTCCCGAAAAGATTTCTCCGGTCAGGATTTGTCCCTTAGCCGAAGGAACGGAAAGGATTTGCGAATAAAAACGAATATACACGACTAATATTTTTAAACAATTTTTCATAATTACAATGACCTATGAATAAAAAAAAACGTAATCTTTGGGATATCCCGGATAGTGAGCTAACAACTGAACAAAGGATTGAAAAACTTATGGAAGATATGATAGCAAATCCTGAATTTAAAGATGATTGTCTGGAAAGAATGTTTAATGCTTATTATGACGGAGAACAATATGAGAATGCTATTAGAGCAATAGGGCAGGCTATTCAATGCGCCACAGAACCTCATCCTGATTATTATGGATGTCTGTCAATGGCTTATAAAAAGCTTGGTGATTTACCGAATGCTATAACTGCCAAACAAAAGCAGATTGAATTATCTCCTTTTGAACCCTATAATTATTTTGAGATGGGCAGGCTGTATGTTGAAACCGGCGATTTTACAAAAGCAGTTGAAAACTTTGTATCTATGCTTGCATTTCCACTAAAATTCGGTCAACTTACATCCGCTGATTGGTTTTTTGAATGTATGTCGTCGTTCTACACTGAAAACTACGATAACGAGTTTGAAGATGAAATGGATCCAGAAGCATTAAATACTTTCCAAATGTTGTTGAAGGCTGCAACCACAAAAACCCAACAGGCCTATATGCATTGTGTACTTTCAAGGTTTTATTTGTATTACGAAAAAGAAACCGAAGCGCAGAAAGAAGCTAAAAAAGCATACCGGCTGCTTCCTGATGAGATCCGTCGGTCCGGATTTACAGCCCCGCCTCCGTAGTTCCGGATTTGCGCCGTCCGCAAGGATTTGTAATCCTTGCGGTTTTAACCCGGGATTTGCAATCCCATAAACAACAACAACAGCATTGTGCAACTTTTAACCATTAATTAAAAACATCAACCATGAATAAAAAATTCCGCCGTTCCGGATGTACACCGCCGCCGGAACGGATTTAATTAATCCGTTCCGTTTTACTATATGGATTTGTAATCTGTCAAAAGTTGCCCCCAAAGAAATATCACTAAGCAAAAATCACAAAATCAAATTTTAATTATGGTAAGAAAGAATTGTCCGTTATGTAACAGATCCTTTTTAACAAATAATAGGAATAAAACATATTGCAGTAAGCAGTGTAGGGGAAATAATAAAAGCATAAAAATAGTATTATTAGAAAGGCAAAGTTATCCCCTTGCACCCACAAAGGCTAAAATCTGTAAATATTGCAATAATACTTTTAATCCCTTTGAGCATGGGCAACTATATTGTTGTAAGAATTGCCGGATTGCAAGCGATAATGAAAAAAAAAGGAGAGTAAAGGAAAATGACCAAATAGAAAACCCTAAAAGGGTTTTATCTCAATAGCCACCCGATGCAATATGATGGAATCAAAAACAGAAACAAAAATAAAAATCACCGCATTCGGAGTTGTCTCCTGACGCGTTTGTAAATTTAAAATGCAATGAAGTCACGCATCAGGAGATGCGTGCCAACAGGAATGATAAAAAGAAAGGCAGGATGCCATAAAATAACTAACACGAGCGGCATCCGCCAGCGGGCGGACTCTTGCTAAGATAATTAACACAAAAATAAAACAACCACAAAACTCCCAACAATATGTCAATAATTTTTAAAACAAGAACCATCAGGCCATCTACAAGAGGAGAAAACGCCAAATACAAGATAAGTACAAAGGGCATTACCTCTGATGACGTTTTACACCTAATGATTAAACATGAAAGCAAGAAATTTGTAAAGACCTATCTTTTTGAAGGAAAAGATGTGGCAAAAAATGATAATCTCTTTTTTACAGCAATAGAAAAAGAAAACACAATAGATATAGCATTGAGCGGTGTGCCAAAATGGGGCGAATTAAAAATTACATTCATACCTGCTAAAGCTAAAAAGCAGAAGTGATTTTGAATTTAAATTTTCCGCGTGTCAGGATTAGCAGCACTCCGATGGCTCCGTCGCGCCGGATTTGCGCCGTCCGCAAGGATTTGTAATCTCTTAAAAAAAACAGCAATTTGCCACTTTTAAACAAAAATTAAAAAACATCAACAATGGATAAAAAAAACAAAAAACCAAATGTCGGGGTTCGTTTAGCAAAAAGAACCTTGGTTGGATTGCAGTGCTCTTATGATGGGGGTATTGTATGGGAGCCTGCCCACCTTCATATTGAAGTGAAGGGGCAAACTCCGGAATTCCAGGCAGGCGAAGGGGCAAAAAACAAACCCAACATTATGGGGCGAACAGTCACTTTGAATATTCCAATTGATGGCTTACAGTTTGGGAAAATTCAGTTGCATGATTATGATGATCTGGCAAGGATAAAAGCAAACCCCGATTTGTTATGGAAAGTTACCGAAGCATTACCCTGGAGTGAGCCATTCAATTTTGATGACCTGAACTGGAGCGACTGGTGTTTTTCGGGTGTTAAATAAATTTTATTTAGTAATTTTATTCCCTCAAATTTTTTAACATCCATGCCTTCTGTACCTACCATCGAAAACATGCAGCAACACGCCGCACAACACGGCGGCAAATGCCTTAGCAAAGAATATTGGGACGACATCTGCCGGCTGATGTGGATGTGCGAAAAAGGGCATGTGTGGGAATTGCCCTGGCGCTTTATCAAACAGGGCGCCTGGTGCCCTGTTTGTGCAAAAGCTCAATTGACAAAGGATGAGTATCTGAAAGAACTGAAAGAAATTGCACAAGGAAGAGGAGGCAGGCTTTTAACTGAACAATATATTAATGGAAAAACAAAAATGCTATGGGAATGCGCTAAAGGTCATCAATGGGAAACAACAGGTAGTTCTATTAAAAACAATAAATCATGGTGTCCTCATTGCGTTGGCATGCATCATACACTTGAAGAAGTGCAGGCGATAGCTGCAAGCAGGGGAGGCAAGCTTCTTTCTGAAAAATTTATTAATTCAACAACAAAGTTGAAATGGCAATGCAGCAAAGGTCACGAATGGGAAATAGAACCTTACAAAGTAATACATCAAGGTCGTTGGTGCCCAAAATGTGGTAAAGAAAGAGGCGCGGAAAAAATCACACTCGACATAGGCGTATATCATAAAATAGCAGAAGAACGTGGGGGTAAGCTACTGATAAATGAGAACAAAAAAGTCACAAATAAGACTAAACTATTGTGGCAATGCCGCGAGGGACATCAGTGGTATTGTACTCCCGGTTCAATAAAAATCAATAAATCATGGTGCCCTTATTGCTACGGTACAGTCCGAAAGACCATTCACGACATGCATGAAATTGCAGCAAAAAAAGGAGGATATTGCCTTTCAACAGAAATTGTAAATACCAAAACAAAACTGGTATGGAAATGTAGTAAAGGTCACATCTGGAAGGCAACCCCTGATAGTGTTCTAAAGAGAAACTGGTGTCCTGTTTGTGGAAATGAATCAAGGTCGGCAAAGCAAAGAAAGGATATTGAAATATACAGGAAAATTGCAGCAGAAAGAGGAGGGAAATTATTATCAACAGTTTATATCAATAGTGAATTACCATTATTATGGGAGTGTAAAAATGGTCATCAATGGGAAGCGAGTGGAGGAAGCATCTCTAACAATAAAACATGGTGTCCTTATTGTGCAGGTAAAATGCGAAAAACAATTCAGGATATGCAGGAAATGGCTGCAAAAAAAGGAGGTAAATGTCTTTCATCAGAATATACCACCAACAAACAAAAATTAGAATGGCAATGTAGTGAAGGCCACGTGTGGAAAACCAGATCCAATGCCATAACATCCGGGAATTGGTGTCCTTATTGTGCCGGCAGAATAAAAAAAACCATTCAGTATATGCATGATATAGCTGCAAAACATGGGGGTAAATGCCTCTCGGAAGAATATCATGATTCCAAGACAAAATTAGAATGGCAATGCAGCGAAGGTCATATATGGCAAGCGATTTATGAAAACTCTAATGACCGCTGGTGCCCGGTATGTTATAAAATCAGCAGGAATAATAAAACATAAGTAGATGCCGCTTGCGATTGCCTCCGCTGTGACGGATTTGTCCGCCAGCCTGCGGATCACATTTTAATATAAGGATTTGTAATCCGACAAACAATGGTAGTGCACGGAAATAATGTTACGCATCGGAAAAATGCGCACCAACAGGGAGCCAGATACATGAAAAACTAAAATTTCAAATCAATTCAAAAACAAATAGCCATGATAACCACTCTTGAGGAATTAAAAAATTTATTTCATTTGAAAGATGAAAGACAAATAAAAGTGTCGTTGATTAATAAGATAAGATTCATTGACAACGGTGTTGAGGTCAGTGATGCTAAACTTCAGAAATTAATTGAAAAGTTCAGGACTGAAGGTTCACTCACAATGCCTGAGGTTTGCAGCAAGTATCATATTTCCCAAAACACCCTCAAATCACTTGTAAAGCTGAATATAATCCCGTATTATAAATTGGCTCACGGTCAGGGTAGCAAAATAATCTTTTTAAATTCCGTCCTTGAAAAGGAACATGAGCTGAACTTGTTTTATTATAGAGGGAAAAACCCGTTTAAGTTTGCAAAACTGTTTATTGGTTTCTTTGAAAATGTGGATATCTTTACAGGCAGAGAAAGGGATGCCATCTTTATGCATTTTGCAGAAGGTAAATCTATTGCTGAAATTGCCAGGTTGCTTCATACCAGTCGGACGCGTGTAAATACAATTATTAAACATGCCTCTGATAAGTTGCTACAAAAAACAAGATACCTGTTTAGCCAAATGAAAGTTGAAAATAGCTATCAGCAGAAATATGAAGATTTGAAAATCAATTATGATATCGTATGCAACCAATTTAATCAATTATTAGCAAAATCAGGATCTGATGAAAATATTGATTTTCTAAAGACAAGGATTGTTGATTATAATCTTAGTATAAGGTGTCTTAATGCCTTAAGGGCTGCCGGTATTGAAACTATTGCCGACTTATTGTCATTTTCAGAAGAACAGTTGATCAGATACCGAAATTTTGGTAAAATTTCACTTCTTGAAGTTAAAGAATTTTTGAAAAAACATGGATTTGAATTAAGAGTTTACTCCGAAAAGTAATAAATGTGAAAATTACCACTAAAACACAAATACACAAAAAAACACAAAATGCAAGTTTTTAATAAAATACAATTCCGTAGATTTTGGTGTTTTCGTGTTTTTGTGGTAAAAAGGACATATCGGAGTGGACTCAATTAAGGAAGGATGATTATTGAGTTCGTCATACCAGATTTCGCCAGCCGGGATTTGCAGTGCGCCCGATAGCCTTTGTAATCCTTTGGTTTTTAACCGGGGATTTGCAATCCCGCTAGTGTTGGTTATTTCCGAATATCTTGTTCAATAAAAACAACAATTTAACAGCAATGATTGAAAAAGAAAATTACTTTAAGGGTTATGCAGGTACAGGAAAATCAACTGTTGGGGAAATACTATGTGATAAGTTGGGATTAAAATTCATTTCAATAGGAGATTATTCAACTGATATGAGTTATAGTCACTGGTTTATGTTATTGGTGGACATGGTAGAATAACTGGTTGTCATGGTACACTAACTGTACCACATGGTACAGTAACTGGTTGACGTGGTACACTAACTCTACCTCATGGTACAGTGACTGGTTGACGTGGTACACTAACTGTACCACATGGTACAGTGACTGGTTGTCGTGGTACACTAACTGTACCACGTGGTACAGTAAATGTATCATCTTGCAAAGTGGCAGGAAATCGTCTTTGATTTATTCATTGAAAGTATGGATTTGGTAGGGGCATAAAAAAATGCCGTCCTGAAATCTGCATCAGAACGGCATTTGGAGTGTTTCAAACCGGCTTAAATCTCGGATGTTTAACACGTTGGAAAGTCTTCATTGGTATCATAGTACCCTTAGAAAAACTTTTCCTACGTGTTTTAAACAACAATTAAACTAATTGTTTGGTCCCAGTCCGAAGGACCATCTTTTGTAATAATACGATGACGAAAATAAACTTTTGTTCCTGGCTTAAGGTTTTCTACAACAGTCATCGCTTTTGTTGTAGCAGGAATGATTGCAGCGTACCAGCTTCCCGGATCGTCAGGACTGAGCGACATACACCATTCATGTGCTCTTTGGTTCCCCAAGACACCTGAAGATAATTCCACTGAACCGGAATTCAATTGTTTTACCTGGAATGTACGTTTTTGTTTTATAGCAACTTTCTTCACATGGAACAAAGCGCTCAAAGCGATCGTTTCGGCTAATTCAGGATTGGCATCACAAATTGACTGGCAATAATCTCTCAAAGCATAAACCGCTTTGATGATAATTGCTTTCTTAGCATTGCGGGCCTGAACTCCGCCTGGTGCCTTTGATTTGGCTGCGACCTGGGCATCTTTAAGGTCGTCATTTTTAGTCTTCACCGATGCCAAAGTTGGCGATGGCGTGGGAAACCACGCGTTATCAGTCATCGCCTCAAGAATGGCGTAAACATCGGTTATTAACTTGTCAACGTTGCGTGGGCACTTAGCAACGACTAAAATGTGGTGTGTAACCACTGTGGGAATCATGGCAAGCAGGAATATCAAACCCACTGGTATTCCGGCTATCTGCCTTAACATTGTTTTCATACTATGATACACTTGCCTATACAGTGTGAGGTTTTTAAAAAAAGTTAGTTGTTTGTCGTTTGTTGTTTGTTGTTACGGGTTGCATAACTCGAAACCCGAAACTTTGAACTCGAAACTGATTAAAGAAAGCCGGTTTGATCCGCTCTCCACTTACTTCACCGTTTGAGAAAGGCAATTCTCAGAAAAATTAACATTTAATTTGTTATTTTTTTTACAAACAGCTAATAATAAGATTTATAGAAATGAAGAAAAATTGCAAAAAAACCCTGCAAAAAAGAAATGTCAATTAGTTAAGCGTTTTTTAACTTTGAAACACATAGACACATAAGGAACATAGAAATTCATCCCGAAGTTTCGGGATGAAACCTATGTTTCTATGATGCTATGTGGTAAAAAAAATTTGTGGATTTTGCTTTACAACAACTCATGATGATGATTTCTCATATCCTTTATTATCTTTGGGAACTCTTTTTTTATTAATTTTATTTTCTCGTAGGTAATGTCGCTGAGTTCACGATTGAGTTCTTCTGTACTCCCAAGTATTTTATGTATTTCCTCATGATTAAAGCCCAAGAAGTGCATACAACATATTTTGTATTCATCATTATTGAATTTATGACATTTCAAAAGCCGCAAGATTGCTATTTTTATCAGGGGATTCAACTTGTTCAGTATGTCCTGATGATGCTGTTCAAGAAAATCCAGATCCTGCAATATGTATTTTTCGCAGTCTATCTGCTTTATATCAATCTCAGTTGTCAGGAATTCCAGGTTGTCGGCAATACTTTCCTCATATTTATCGGCAGAACGTTTCTTCCTTAGGTAATCAATGGCTTTCTGTTTCATTCTGCCACAGATGATCTTCAGAAAATCTAGTCTTATATTATTGTTTTCAAAAAACTCCTTATGCCGTTCATGAAGTTCCTTTTCCAGTAACAACATTGTAACATCGGCTATTATGTCATCGGCTTCAATGTGTATTATCTGGTAATCGTAGAGTTTATGCGCAACCGAGTGATTAAGTTTACAGTGATGCCGTTCGATCAGCAAAGCAATAGCTTCATTGCCCGTTTGCGTTTCATTGCAGTAAATGTGCATAAGTCCCGTATCAGGAACCTTATCAGTGATCAGTTTTTTGAGAGACCGTATCACATTCACTTCACCATGTTCAAAAACAAATTTTCTTCTTCTCTCGCCTGTTTGGGTTTTTGAAAGTTCTTTTTCAAGCACCTGGATTATTTCATCCGAAGTGTACGTATCATGGAGGAATTTTCTGTATGTTTCTTTGATTATCCGCGAATGAGGCTCAAGAAGGAAAAACACTACAGTGTTGTCGCCGCTGATATATCGCATCACAAGCTCTTTCTCTTTGAGGTCGGCGGAAGAAAGCTTTTCTTCAATACCCCTGATTAATTCTTCACCAAATGTTGCTTCTTCTACCGGTGAAAATTCTTCAACATTCGCGCTCAGACCTGCAATCGTTGACCTGCGAAAATCACGGCTTATGTGCTCATCTTTTTTTTTCAGGTATTCAATATGATCCCAAATCTTTTTGAAAAGCTTGTCGCGTGAGGGTTGCAGCCCCTCCCATTTCGCTTCAAACTCTTCTTTGCTTGTCACATTATTGATAATGCAAAAATCGAGGATGCCATCAACCTCGTCGGCGAGGAACTCATCAGCCATCATCTCCGCTTCAAAAGCATTGTTATTGGCATCATTCAGCCCGTCGAAAACATAATCAAGAACTTCTGTATTTATCATAAGGAAAAATGAGAGGTTTTAAAGAGATACAAATTTAGAAAGATCTGCACAAAAACCATGCAAATATTCCTGCGTTATTCAATCAAAAAAAAATTGGTTCACATTCAACCCTTACATGGTTAGCAGAATGTCTTAGTAAAAAGTTCAAAATAAAAGCATCAATTGCAGTCAGTTAAAAAAAGTATTTGGCTTTAGCCTCATAATTACAAAGAATGATGCTAAGCGATAAGGAACTAAACTTTATCATATATTGCTAGAAAGCAACTGCAATTGATGCCCTGAACTTAATTTGGGGAAGTTATTTTGAAAGTTTCACTTAGCGGCATTTTTGTATTTTTTACTTTTCGGAGCAGATTCAACATTGATCATTACACATTCAACCAAATCAAAAATAATGTAAAATGTAAAACAAGAAATTTAAAATGTAAAAGTTTTACGAAATCTTAAATCAAAAATTGAGTACCCGTTATTGTACCAGTTTAATTAATTTGATTAATTTCTTTTGTGCTGGAAAGAAAGACCTTATTACCTTAGTAACATTATAATGTACTAGAGAACCCAACCTTATTATCTTATTAATTTGCAATAAGGTAATAAGGTAAATGTTTCTATTTATCAGCCTTTTACTAAGGTAATAAGGTTGCC
>CAISZK010000269.1 GCA_903889915.1 uncultured Bacteroidota bacterium | reverse complement strand
TATTTTCTTAAGATGGTGTTTGAAAAATAAAATTTCAAGAAAATAATAGTGTTATGATAAGAAAATGTTCCAATAATTCAGTTATCAAAAACATTTTTTGAGTTTATGAATTAATCAGGATAAGGAAGGATATTATTATTAAAGAGGAAAAATATATTTTTTTCATAACGTTTTATTTGAAATTATGTTGACCAAAGTCTGTATTAAAATCGTGTCTGACAAATGCTATTGAGATCATCATACCTCATTATCAGGATGCCGAAATAAAAGGGTTATTAAAAAGGAAAATTTCAATTGATAAACAAGCTTTATAAGAAAGCCATTAATTTTCTTTTTCCGAAACTTTCAAACGCTATTTCAAATTACATCTTTAATAAAATTCGTGACCAAATTGCTAAAAGCATTTTCATTTACACAAAATTACAAACAAAGAAACAAGATCCCATTAAGTTGAGGTTAATTGAGTATTACAAACTTGTAAAGAAAGTCATGGGTAATAAGTACAGGGAATATAAGCTCACAGCAAAACTTTTAAAGTCCGTCCTTGCAGCATTGTGCAATACGAAACACACAGCGTAAACTGTTTGTTTCGGGTTCTTTTAGCATAACTTTCATTATAAATCGTTGAATTTCCTTTACACCATAGCGTAAAGAAAATATTCCTCAGCAGGACAAGTAGGGATTGACAGATGAGACTAATACCCAGGATTGTTAATCCATTTTTTCCGTAGCATCAGCGTCATCTACACTTCGTTTTAATTTCCGAATTCCCCATTTCATTACTTCAAATTTCATAACATTCCTACTCCTCTCATAGCTATCACCAATTATTACCTGCTTTTTATAAGGATTTTTTCAAAAAATATGAAAATAATTTTGCCGGTTGTTGATAAATTTATAATTTTGCCGCCGTCAAATCCTCTCAAATTAATTAATCGTTTTTTAACTAGTTGAAAAACAATAAATATTAAAGGTACAGTAAAAGAAGCGCAAAAAAAATAAAGATTTTGAAAAGAATTTTACATTACCATTTGGTATTGTAAAATATACTTGTACCTTTGCACTCCCCAAAATTCATGGGTATTTTGATTTAACAGCATTCATAACTTATTTATATTATGCCAACTATACAACAATTAGTACGTAAAGGACGCAGTAAAATTGCAGAAAAGAGCAAGTCTCCGGCACTGGATTCCTGCCCTCAAAAGCGTGGTGTGTGTGTTAGAGTTTATACAACTACACCAAAAAAACCTAACTCAGCTATGCGAAAAGTGGCAAGAGTAAGGCTTACCAAAACCGGGAAGGAAGTAAATGCATACATCCCTGGTGAAGGTCATAACTTACAGGAACACTCAATCGTTATGATAAGAGGTGGCAGGGTAAAAGATCTTCCGGGTGTAAGATATCACGTTATTCGTGGCGCTCTGGATACATCAGGTGTTGAAGGCCGCAATCAAAGCAGATCCAAATACGGAACCAAACGCCCCAAGAAAAAAGGAGCAAAATAATAATTAAGAATATTTCGAACAATCATCATATAGAAAATGAGGAAATCAAAACCAAAAAAGAAAATTTATCTTCCCGATCCGAAGTTTAACGACACTTTGGTAACTAGGTTTGTAAACAACCTGATGTTACAGGGAAAGAAGAATACCTCTTATAAGATATTCTACGATTCAATCGAGATTGTTTCGCAGAAATTGAATGAGAATGGACTGGAAATTTGGAAGAAAGCACTTGTAAATGTTACTCCCCAGGTTGAAGTTCGCAGCCGCAGAATTGGTGGAGCAACATTCCAGATACCTTCAGAGATCCGTCCTGAGCGTAAAGTTTCTTATGGCATCAAAGCATTGATCACTTATGCACGCAAGCGCAATGAGAAATCAATGAGTCAGAAACTGGCAGGAGAGATCATGTCGGCAGCCAAAGAAGAAGGTGGCGCTTTTAAAAAGAAAGAAGATACTCACAGGATGGCCGAAGCTAACAAAGCTTTCTCTCATTTCAGATTCTAAGAGTAAATAAGTAAATAAAGGTATTATTATAAGGTAGCGCTGAAAGCAACAAAATAATGTCGAGAGACCTCACACATACAAGAAACATTGGCATAATGGCTCACATAGATGCGGGTAAAACCACAACTACTGAGCGCATCTTGTATTATACGGGCGTCAACCGCAGAATAGGCGAAGTGGATGACGGCGCTGCTACCATGGACTGGATGATTCAGGAACAGGAACGCGGAATCACGATCACTGCTGCTGCTACTTCTTGTTTTTGGGATTATCACAACATACAAAACAAGATCAATATCATTGACACACCAGGTCACGTTGATTTTACTGTTGAAGTTGAAAGATCGCTGAGAGTACTGGACGGCGCAATAGCCATCTTTTGTGCTGTTGCAGGTGTTCAGCCTCAATCAGAGACAGTGTGGCGTCAGGCAAATAAATATCATGTACCCCGGATTTGTTACATCAATAAAATGGACAGGCCTGGGGCTGATTTTTTTAGTGTCATTCAACAAATAAAAACAAGGTTGGGCGGTAACCCTGTGCCTATTCAAATCCCCATCGGAAGTGAAGAAACATTTCAGGGTATTGTTGACCTCGTATCAAATAAGGCATATATCTGGGATGATGATTCTCAGGGAATGAAATTTGAAGAAATTCCTGTTCCTGAGGATTTAAAAGAAACTGTGAAAGAATACAGGTTAAAGCTCATTGAAGGCGCTGCCGAAGAAAGAGATTACCTGCTTGAAAAGTTCCTGAACAACGCAGATTCACTTACAGAAGATGAAGTTATTGCCGAGTTAAGAAAAGCTACTATTGAAATGAGGATCACTCCGGTTTTATGTGGTTCGTCATTTAAAAATAAAGGTGTTCAGAGTTTGCTGGATGCTATTGCCGCTTACCTGCCAAGTCCTATGGATATTGAGGCAGTTAAAGGAACAAACCCACGCAATGAAAAAGAAGAACTCAGGCATCCTGATGTTAATGATCCTTTCAGTGCACTTGCATTCAAAATTGCTACTGATCCTTATGTTGGGAAAATAGCTTTTTTCAGGGTTTATTCCGGAAGCATGAAAGCCGGTTCAACAGTTTTGAACGCCACAACAGGAAAAAGAGAACGTATTGCAAGAATAGTTCAGATGCATGCCAACAAACAAATACCGCTTGAAGAAATTGAAGCAGGTGATATTGGTGCTGCAGTTGGATTCAAAGAAATCAGAACAGGCGACACACTTTGCGAAGAAAAACATCCGATTGTTCTTGAATCAATGACCTTCCCTGAACCTGTGATAGGTGTTGCAATAGAACCAAGAACACAGGCCGATATTGACAGGTTGTCAATCGCATTACATAAGCTTGCAGAAGAAGATCCGACTTTCCGCGTAGTTGTTGACGAAGAAACCGGTCAGACAGTTATCAGTGGAATGGGCGAATTGCATCTTGAAATCTTAATGGACAGGCTCAAAAGAGAGTTCAATGTTGAATGCAATGAAGGTAAACCACAGGTAGCATATAAAGAAGCAATCACTGAAACAGTTACTCACAGGGAAATTTATAAAAAACAGACCGGTGGTAAAGGCAAATTTGCCGATATTGAATTTATTATTTCTCCGGCTGATGAAGGTAAAAAAGGTTTACAGTTCATTGATGAAATAAAAGGTGGAGCTTTACCAAAAGAATATATTGCTGCCGTTGAAAAAGGATTTAAAGCAGCTATCTCTAACGGACCATTGGCAGGTTTCCCTGTCGAAAGCGTAAAGATCCGTTTGATTGATGGTTCTTTCCATGCTGTTGACTCGGATGCATTTTCATTTGAAATTGCATCTAGATTGGCATTCAGAGATGCATGCAAAAAATCGAAGTCAGTGTTGCTGGAACCAATAATGAAGCTTGAGGTTGTTACACCTGAAGAATATCTTGGTGATGTGTTGAGTGATCTGAACCGTCGCAGGGGTAATACTGAAAATGTAACTTCAAAATCAGGATTGGTTATAATTAAGGAAAAAGTCCCTTTGGCTGAAATGTTCGGATATGTAACAGATCTCAGAACTTTCACTTCGGGTCGTGCAACCTCCACCTTAGAGTTTTCGCATTATGAGGAAACTCCAAGAAACGTGATGGAAGAGGTGCTATACAGACTCAGGGGAATGATCATGAATTTTTAATTTTAGGATAAAAGATAATTTAAAAACAATATATTGTGAGTCAGAAAATCAGAATTAAATTGAAATCTTACGACTACAACCTGGTTGATAAATCAGCCGAGAAGATTGTAAAGACCGTAAAATCCACCGGTGCTGTGGTTAGTGGACCTATTCCATTGCCAACAAACAAAAGGATCTATACAGTTTTAAGGTCAACATTTGTAAATAAGAAATCAAGGGAACAGTTTCAATTATGTTCATACAGGCGTTTGCTCGACATTTACAGTTCAACATCAAAAACTGTTGACGCTCTGATGAAACTTGAACTTCCCAGTGGAGTGGAAGTAGAGATCAAGGTATGATGATGATTGCATCAACAGAGGAAATAACTTTAAAAAAAAAGCATTTAAAAATAAATTAAATAATGTCAGGATTAATTGGTAAAAAACTTGGAATGACAAGCATCTATGATGCCGCTGGCAAAAATATTCCATGTACGGTATTGGTAGCCGGTCCCTGTGTTGTTACACAGATCAGGTCAAAAGATAAAGAAGGATACGATGCTATCCAGTTATCTTTTGATGATAAAAGAGAAAAACAGACTACCAAAGCGTTAAAAGGTCATTTTTCAAAAGCCGGAACTACCCCAAAGAAGAAAGTTGTTGAATTTACAAGATTTGAAGAAGGACACAGAAAGACTTTCGGAGAAATTCTCGACACAGATATCTTCATAGAAGGTGAATACGTTGACGTTGTTGGAACTTCAAAAGGTAAAGGATTTCAGGGTGTTGTGAAACGTCACGGATTCAGAGGCGTAGGTGATAAAACACATGGTCAGCATGACCGTTTGAGAGCTCCCGGTTCAGTTGGCGCTTCCTCATGGCCTTCAAGAGTTTTTAAAGGTACCAGAATGGCAGGACGCACCGGAGGAGATAGGGTTAAAATGATTAACCTTCAGATTCTGAAAATTGTTAAGGAGAAAAACCTTATTATTGTAAAAGGATCAGTACCTGGTCCAAAGGGTTCTTACGTATTGGTTGAACGTTTTATTTAATCAAAGAAAATGGAATTAGAAGTATATAATATTAGTGGAGCAAAAACCTCAAAAAAGGTAGAGCTTGCAGATGCAATATTTGCTATTGAGCCGAATGACCATGCTATTTATCTTGATGTTAAACAGCACATGGCTAACAAACGTCAGGGTACTCATAAATCAAAGTGCAGATGGGAAATCTCCGGAAGTACCAAGAAACTGAAAAAACAAAAAGGTACAGGCGGTGCCAGGTCAGGTGATATCAATAGCCCATTGTTCAAAGGTGGTGGCCGAGTGTTTGGTCCGGAACCAAGAGACTATAGCTTTAAGTTGAATAAAAAACTAAAAAAGCTGGCCCGTATCTCTGCATTAACTTACAAGGCAAAAGATAATAACATAGTCATTCTTGAAGACTTTAGTTTTGAAGGTCCTAAGACAAAGAGTTATATCGAAATGCTTGTAAATTTGAACATGCCGGAGAAAAAAACTTTATTAGTTCTTTCAGAATCAAATAAAAATGTATATTTGTCATCGCGGAATATAAAGAATGCAAAGGTTGCTTCTGCTTCTGATTTAAACACTTATGACATATTAAACGCTAATAATTTGCTCTTCGTTGAAAGTTCCCTCAAGGAAATTGAAAAATTATTTTCCGTATCCGAATAGTTATAGAGTTATATTTGATTGATTGGTAAATAGTATAAAAGTAAAAAAGATAAGATGGACATTTTAATAAAACCGGTTATTACTGAAAAGATGACTGGCATCAGCGAAAAACTACATCAATATGGATTCATGGTTGACATTAAAGCCAACAAGATCCAGATTAAGAAAGCCATTGAAGAAATGTATCAGGTGAATGTTACAGCCGTTAATACCATCAGGTATGCAGGCAAGAACAAATCACGTTATACAAAAAAAGGTTTTGTAAGTGGCAGTAAAAGTGCTTTCAAAAAAGCAATAGTTAAATTAGGTGAAGGACAAACAATTGATTTTTACAGCAATATTTAAATAAATGAGTTTAAAGAAATTAAATCCGACAACTCCTGGACAGCGTTTTAAAGTTGTCAGCGACAATAAAGATATTACTACAGGTACTCCTGAAAAAAGTTTACTTGCTCCTATGAAAAGACATGGAGGAAGAAATGATACAGGTAAAATGACTATCCGCAATGTCGGTGGAGGTCACAAACAGAAATACCGTATCATAGATTTCAAAAGAGACAAAGACAATATCCCCGGTATTGTAAAGACTGTTGAATATGATCCAAACAGAACTTCACGTATATCTTTGATAGATTATGTTGATGGTGAAAAAAGATATATCATCGCTCCTCATGGAATTAAAGTAGGTCAGAAGATTCTTTCGGGCAAAGGAATTGCTCCGGATCTGGGTAACACATTAATTATTGCTGAGATCCCACTGGGAACAGTAATACATAATATAGAGCTGAGACCTGGTCAGGGTGCTAACTTTGCAAGAAGTGCAGGTTCTTATGCACAGCTTTTATCAAGGGACGGAAAGTATGCAATACTAAAGATGCCTTCAGGCGAATCGAGAATGGTGCTTGTTACTTGCAAGGCCACTATCGGGATGGTCTCGAACATTGATCATAGTCTTGAAAAATCAGGGAAAGCAGGCAGAAGCCGCTGGTTTGGCAGAAGACCAAGAGTAAGAGGTGTTGCAATGAACCCGGTTGATCACCCCATGGGCGGTGGTGAAGGAAAAGCCTCAGGAGGCCATCCACGTTCACGCAATGGTATGCCTGCTAAGGGATATAAAACCCGCGCACCCAAGAAACAGTCAAGTAAATATATAGTTGAAAAAAGTAAGAAATAATTAACGATACTATGAGTCGCTCATTAAAAAAAGGTCCATACATCAATTATAAGCTTGAAAAAAAGATTCAGGCAAGCATTGATTCTAAAAAGAAAATTGTTATCAAAACTTGGTCAAGAGGCTCGATGATCTCTCCTGATTTTGTTGGACAAACAGTAGCTGTGCATAATGGCAATAAGTTTATACCCATTTATGTTACAGAAAATATGGTGGGTCATAAACTTGGAGAATTTGCTCCTACCAGAATTTTTAGAGGACATTCAGGAAGTAAAAAATAATAATAGCAAAATATTTTAAAAATGGGAGTCAGAAAACGTAATAAAGCTGAAGAAGTTAAAGAAGCAAAAAAGCAGGAATATTTTGCTAAGCTAAGGAATTGTCCTACTTCTCCGCGTAAAATGAGGTTGGTTGCCGATATGGTCAGAGGTGTCAAGGTTGACCGTGCTTTGCAAATGTTACAACACAGTTCACAGGATGCAGCTGTAAAGGTTCACAAACTACTTTTATCTGCTATCTCAAATTGGACACACAAAAACGAAGGTGACAGAATTGAAGACGCCAATCTTTTTGTAAAAGAAATTTATGTTGATAGTGGCAGAATGCTAAAAAGGATACAACCTGCACCACAAGGTCGTGCTCATCGTATTCACAAACATTCCAACCATGTTACATTGTATTTGGGCAGTAAAATTATTGAAGAACCCGAAGTTGAAACAGCAGTGGAACCTGTTGAAGTTAAAGAAACTAAAAAGAACAAATCAAACAAAAAATAATAACGTATAAATGGGACAAAAAGCAAATCCAATAGGCCTCAGGCTCGGAATCATTAAAGGATGGGATTCTAATTGGTACGGTGGTAACAATTATGCAGCAAAGTTGATTGAAGATGACACTATCAGAAAATACCTGAATGCTCGTTTATCAAAAGCCGGTATCTCAAAGATCATCATTGAACGCACTTTAAAGCTTGTTACAATAACCATCAATACTGCGAGACCAGGTATTATTATTGGTAAAGGCGGCCAGGAAGTTGACAAATTAAAAGAAGAATTAAAGAAACTTACCAGCAAAGAAGTACAAATTAATATCACCGAGATAAAAAGACCCGAAGTTGATGCTGTTATTGTTGCTGCTACCGTTGCAAAACAAATAGAAGGCAGAATTTCTTTCCGTCGCGCAATCAAGACAGCCATCGCCTCCACCATGAGAATGGGAGCTGAAGGGATAAAGATTGGTATAGCAGGAAGACTTGCTGGCGCTGAAATGGCAAGAAGCGAGACTTATAAAGAAGGCAGAACACCACTGCATACTTTAAGAGCCGACATTGATTATGCCACAGCAGAAGCTCATACCACTTTTGGAAGAATTGGTATTAAAGTATGGATTTGTAAAGGCGAAATATTTGGCAAGAGAGATCTGTCTCCAACTATTGGAATGACAAGCACTTTGAAACCAAGCATGAATGGCCCAAAGTTCGGAAAGAGCAAAAAAAGAAAGTAATTACGTTGTATTCAGTTAAGTGAGAATATTTAAAACAATAGGAAATGTTACAACCTAAGAAGACAAAATACAGAAAAATGCAGAAGGGCAAAATGAAAGGCAATGCCAAAAGAGGCAGTCAGCTTGCATTTGGTTCCTTCGGAATAAAAGCTATGGAAGAGTGCTGGATAACCGGCCGCCAGATTGAAGCTGCACGTCAGGCCGTCACCCGTTTTATGAAACGTGAAGGTCAAATCTGGATCAGGATATTCCCTGACAAACCTGTTACCAAAAAGCCTGCTGAAGTACGTATGGGTAAAGGAAAAGGTGCACCGGAATATTTTGTTGCACGTGTAACACCGGGTAGAATTCTTTTCGAAGCCGAAGGTGTTTCATTACCTATCGCCAAAGAAGCATTACGTTTGGCTTCACAGAAACTTCCAATCAAAATGAAGTTTATCATGAGAAGAGATTACCAAGAAGAAATTATAGCTAAGTAAAAAATGAAACAATCAGTAATCAGAGAACTTTCAACGGGTGAAATCCGGGAAAGACTTGAAGAAGAAAAAAAACAGTTGGTGAAATTGAAATTTAGCCATGCTGTATCTCCACTGGAAAATCCAATGAAGATCATTGCATATAAAAAAACTGTTGCCAGGCTTGAAACTGAACTTCGCGGCAGAATACAGAAAGAAAAAGAAAATTCTATAAAGTAATATTTCTTAAAAATGGAAGTAAGAAAATTAAGAAAAGAGAAAGTCGGCTTGGTTGTAAGCAATAAAATGAACAAGTCTATTGTTGTGGAAGTTGAGAGAAAAATCAAACATCCCAAATACGGTAAGTTTGTGAAAAAAACTTCAACTTTTATGGCTCATGACGAAACCAACGATTGTAACATTGGCGACACAGTTCGCATCATGGAAAGCCGGCCGTTGAGTAAAAATAAATGTTGGAGATTAGTAGAAATCATCGAAAGAGCTAAATAATTATGATACAACAGGAATCAAGATTAACGGTGGCCGATAACAGTGGTGCAAAGGAAGTACTTTGCATCAGAGTGTTGGGCGGCACAAAAAAAAGGTATGCTTCAATTGGTGATAAAATAGTTGTCACTGTCAAAGACGCATTGCCTTCGGGAAATATAAAAAAGGGAACTGTTACAAAAGCAGTCGTTGTGAGAACACATAAAGAGATCAGGCGTAATGACGGATCTTATATTCGTTTTGATGACAATGCGGTAGTCCTTTTAACAGCTACTGAAGAATTACGCGGAACGCGTATCTTTGGACCTGTTGCAAGAGAACTCAGAGAGAAACAGTTCATGAAAATCGTTTCACTAGCACCAGAAGTGCTTTAAATTCTATTATTATGGGATCAAAACTATATATCAAAAAAGGCGACATGGTTAAAGTGATAGCCGGTGATTCAAAAGGACAGGAAGGTAAAGTTCTGAAAGTTCTTGTTGAAGATTTCAAGGCTATTGTTGAGGGCATAAATATGGTTTCAAAAAGCACCAAGCCAAATGCTAAAAATACCAAAGGTGGCATTGTAAAAAAGGAAGCTCCAATTCATATTTCTAACCTGATGGTGAAAGACAATACAGGACAACCTGCACGCGTCGGACGTAAATTGGACAGCAAAGGAAAATTAGTACGTTATTCTAAAAAATCAGGGGAGGTAATTAAGTAATGGAAGCTAAACCCAGGTTGCAAATAAAATATAAAGACGAAGTCATTCCGGCTTTGATGAAGCAGTTCGAATTTAAAAATCCTATGCAGGTACCTGTATTGAAGAAAATATGCCTCAATCAGGGTGTGGGAGATGCAATTGCTGATAAGAAACTTCTTGACGTTGCCGTCAATGAAATGACAATGATAGCTGGTCAGAAACCCGTTACCACGAAATCTAAAAAGGATATATCTAACTTCAAACTCAGAAAAGGTATGCCTATTGGTGTTCGGGTAACATTGCGCGGTGAAAGAATGTATGAATTCCTTGACAGGCTTATCTCAGTAGCTTTGCCACGTATCCGCGATTTCAGGGGTATAAATGATAAAGGTTTCGACGGTAAGGGAAACTATACTTTAGGAGTGACTGAACAGATCATTTTTCCTGAAATCAACATTGATAAAATAAGCAAGATCATGGGAATGGATATCACCTTTGTTACATCAGCAAAGAACGATAAAGAAGCCCTTGGCCTTTTAAAAGAATTCGGATTACCTTTCAAAAATCAAAAATAAAACACATAAGAAATTATGGCAAAAGAATCAGTTAAAGCAAGAGAATTAAAAAGACAAAAACTTGTAAAAAAATATGCAGCCAAAAGAACTGCATTAAAGTTGGCAGGTGATTACACAGCTTTGCAGAAACTTCCAAAAAATGCTTCACCTGTACGTCTTCATAACAGATGTCAGCTTACAGGAAGACCAAAGGGGTATATGCGTCAGTTTGGTATTTCACGTATTAACTTCAGGGAAATGTCAGTAGCAGGTTTGATCCCGGGCGTAACAAAAGCTAGCTGGTAAAATATTATTAAAAATATAAAAAACATAGAAGAATGATTACCGATCCTATCGCAGATTATTTAACAAGAATAAGGAATGCTGTAATGGCAAACCACAGAATAGTGGAGATCCCTGCTTCAAATATTAAAAAAGAAATCACCAAGATTTTGTTTGAAAAAGGGTATATTCTTAATTATAAATTCGAAGAAGAACTAGTACCAGGGACTATTAAAATAGCTTTGAAATATCACCCTGTCACTAAAATTTCTGCTATTACAAACCTTGAAAGAATAAGTAAGCCTGGTCTTAGAAAATATACAGGTTCAGAAAAATTACCCAGAGTAATGAATGGACTTGGAATTGCTATTTTGTCAACCTCCCATGGGATAATGACCAACAAAGAAGCCCAGAAACTTAAAGTAGGCGGAGAAGTACTTTGTTATATTAGTTAAACAGAAAGAGAAAAAAATGTCACGAATAGGAAAATTACCGATTGCATTACCTAAAGGTATAACAGTTAAGGTTAATGAGAAAAATCTTGTTACTGTAAAAGGTCCTTTGGGTGAACTTCACCAGGCTCTTGATCCTGCAATCACTGTTGAAGTTCAGGATACAAATATTGTTGTAAAAAGAAGCACTGAACAGAAAAGACATAAGGCTTTGCATGGACTTTACAGATCTCTTCTGCATAATATGGTTGTGGGAGTTTCTACTGGTTATAAAATCGTTCAGGAATTAGTGGGTGTGGGTTATAAAGCAACAAGCACCGGTCAGATCCTTGAACTGACTCTTGGTTATTCTCATAATATCATCATGGAGTTACCAAAAGAGATCAAAGTGTTAACCACCGCTGAAAGAGGTAAAACCCCGACTATCATTCTTGAGTCAACTGATAAACAACTCATAGGACAAGTTGCTGCTAAAATCCGTTCATTTAGGAAACCTGAACCTTACAAAGGCAAGGGTATTAAATTCGCAGGTGAAATTCTAAGAAGAAAAGCCGGAAAATCTGCAGCAGCAAAATAATTCATTAACAAATAAATGATAATAGTATGTCTATTACGAAAGAATTCAGAAGGAAGAGAATAAAAATGCGGGTTCGTAAGGTGGTTAAAGGAACTGCTGAGAAACCCCGTTTGACAGTATTCAGAAGCAATAAACAAATTTATGCTCAGGTCATTGATGATCTCGCCGGTAAAACCCTGATAGCTGCATCTTCAAGAGTGCAAGAACTGGCAGACCAGAAGGTGAACAAAATTGAACAGGCAAAACAAGTAGGTAAGTTAATTGCCGAACGTAGTATTGCTGCCGGAATAAATGATGTTGTTTTTGACAGAAATGGTTATTTGTATCATGGTCGGATAAAATCTCTGGCAGAAGCTGCAAGAGAAGGAGGACTTAAATTTTAATTGAGATATGCCAAATTTGAATATAAAGAGAGTTAAATCAAGCGAGATCGAGTTTAAAGATAAACTTGTCAGCATTCAGAGGGTAACAAAAGTCACCAAGGGCGGTAGAACTTTTAGCTTTTCTGCAATTGTTGTAGTTGGAAATGAAAACGGAGTTGTCGGCTACGGACTTGGTAAAGCAAAGGAAGTAACTACGGCTATCGCCAAAGGTATTGACGATGCAAAGAAAAACCTTATTCGTGTACCGGTTTATAATGGTACAGTTCCTCACGAACAGGAAGGAAAATATAGTGGAGCATTGGTTTTTCTGAAACCCGCAGCACAGGGTACCGGAGTAATTGCAGGTGGTGCAATGCGTGCAGTTCTTGAAAGCGTTGGCGTCAGAGACGTTTTGGCAAAGTCAAAAGGTTCATCCAACCCACACAGTGTTGTGAAAGCTACGATTGATGCTCTTCAGAAAATGAAAGATCCTTACACAGTAGCTCAGCTCAGAGGTATCAGTATGCAAAAAGTTTTTAATGGATAATAATCGTTGATAATTTTTTTTGAAAATGAAGAAACTCAAAATAAAACAAGTGAAGAGTGCAATTGATCGTCCTGCAGTTCAAAAAAGGACTTTACGCGCATTAGGTATTACAAAAATGAACCGTGAAAGAGTAGTTGAAGCGACTCCACAGATCGAAGGAATGATCAGGAAAATATCGCACCTGCTTTTAGTTGAAGAAATTCAGTAATTATTAAAGTTTAAGGACAATATACTATGGATTTATCTAATCTGAAACCGGCAGAAGGTTCAGTAAAAAATAGAAAAAGAATTGGCAGAGGTCAGGGATCAGGAAAAGGCGGAACTTCTACAAGAGGTCATAAAGGAGCTCAATCACGCTCAGGATATTCTTCAAAACGTGGTTTTGAAGGAGGTCAGATGCCTTTGCACAGAAGATTACCAAAATTTGGATTTAAGAATTTCAACCGTGTTGAATATAGAGGGATAAACCTGGAAATATTACAGAAACTTGCTGAAAGTAAAGGATTATCTGTAATTGACCCTGACATTCTTAAAATCAATGGACTTACTGCAAAAAACGATCGTATAAAAATACTGGGAAAAGGTGAGTTAACTATCAAATTGGAAGTTACAGCCCACGCATTTTCCAAAACCGCTCAAGAAGCAATTGAAAAACTAGGTGGTTCAATAACTAAATTATAAGATAATGGCTTGGAATCTTTCAATGTTAAAATTCAAGATCAATCCCAGGTTTTTCCAGACTATAAGGAATATCTACAAAATTGAAGATCTTCGTGTGAGGATCATCAGTACTATCGGTTTTGTACTTATTTACCGACTAGGTGCCTATGTAGTTCTGCCCGGAATTGATCCTACCAAACTTGACGCCCTTCAGGGACAGACCAAGGACGGATTATTAGGACTGCTGAACATGTTCTCTGGTGGAGCATTTTCGCATGCCTCGATATTTGCTCTTGGTATCATGCCGTATATTTCTGCCTCGATTGTAATACAATTGTTGGGTATGGCGGTGCCTTACTTCCAGAAATTACAAAAAGAAGGTGAAAGTGGAAGGAAGAAACTTAACCAGATTACAAGGTATTTAACTGTGATCATTACTGCAGCCCAGGCTCCGGCCTATTTGGGCAATGTAATCTCACAATTACCGAATGAAGCTATTTCTCCATTCGACCCTGGCGTTACAAGCCCTACTACATTTTTCTGGATCTCATCAATCATTATTCTTACCGCAGGAACAATGTTCATCATGTGGCTGGGAGAAAGGATAACAGATAAAGGTATAGGTAACGGCATCTCGCTGATCATTATGGTTGGAATCATTGCCCGTTTACCATTTGCATTATTCGGTGAATTCATTTCAAGAATGGAAGAACAAGGGGGAGGTCTTGTAATTTTCATTGTTGAATTGGTTGTCCTGGTACTGGTAATTCTTATCAGTATATTGCTGGTGCAGGGGACGCGAAAGATACCGGTACAGTTTGCTAAAAGAATAGTAGGAACCAAACAATATGGTGGAGTCAGACAGTATATTCCTTTAAAGGTGAATGCTGCAGGTGTAATGCCTATCATTTTTGCCCAGGCAATCATGTTTCTCCCATTAACACTGGCTGGTTTTGCAAGTTCAGAAGCTTTATCAGGATTTGCAGCTACTTTTGCAGATTTTAATGGATTCTGGTATAATTTTACCTTTGCATTATTGATTGTTGTGTTTACTTATTTCTATACAGCTATAACTGTAAACCCTAATCAGATGGCAGAAGATATGAAAAAGAACGGTGGTTTTATTCCGGGTGTTAAACCAGGTAAAAAGACAGCCGATTTTATAGATACTGTAATGTCGAGAATAACACTTCCCGGCTCTTTGTTCCTTGCTTTTGTGGCAATCATGCCTGCCTTCGTAAGGCTGGTTGGAGTGAACAGTCAGTTTGCGCAATTCTATGGAGGTACATCTTTACTGATTTTGGTAGGTGTTGTACTTGATACATTACAGCAAATAGAAAGTCATTTGTTAATGCGTCATTATGACGGACTGATGAAATCAGGACGTATTAAGGGACGTGCATCTACCAGTATGGTAAGCTAGAATTTTACCAGATGATTTTTTATAAAACTGAAGTAGAAATTGATAAAATAAGAAAAAGTTCTTTACTTGTTGGAAAAACTTTAGCTGAAGTAGCCAAATGTATCAGGCCAGGAATAAAAACAATTGAACTGGACAGGCTGGCAGAAGAGTTTATCAGAGATAATAAAGCAGTACCCGCTTTTAAAGGTTACAGAGGGTTTCCTGCTACACTGTGTGTTTCTATAAACGATCAGGTAGTGCATGGAATTCCGGGAAACATTGAATTAAAAGATGGTGACATCGTTTCGGTTGATTGCGGCGTTCTCAAAGATGAATATTATGGCGATTCTGCCTATACTTTTGAAGTTGGAGAGGTTAAACCTGAAGTGGTAATGTTATTGAAGGCCACCAAAGAATCCCTTTATAAAGGAATTGCAACTGCTCACTCTGGAAAAAGACTTGGAGACATAGGTTATGAAATTCAAAACCATGTTGAAAGTCTGGGTTACTCAGTAGTCAGGGATCTTGTTGGACATGGTGTTGGCAGAGAACTTCATGAAAAACCCGAGGTTGCAAATTTTGGCAAAAGAGGGTCTGGAATGAAGTTAAAAGAAGGTCTTGTAATTGCAATTGAACCGATGATCAATTTGGGGAAATACAATGTAATTCAGGAATCGGATGGATGGACAATAAGAACATCAGACAGGTTACCTTCAGCTCATTTTGAGCATACTTTGGTTGTAAGAAAGAACAATGCTGAAATTTTATCATCATTTACTGAAATAGAAGAGATTATTAGTAAACAATATAGTTAATATGTCAAAGCAATTATCGATTGAACAGGATGGAACTGTTGTCGAGTCACTAGGAAATGCCATGTTTCGGGTTGAACTTGAAAACGGGCACGTGATAATTGCACATATCTCCGGAAAGATGAGGATGCATTACATCAAGATTTTGCCCGGTGATAAAGTTAAAATAGAAATGTCTCCTTATGACCTTACAAAAGGAAGGATAACATTTAGATATAAATAAATTGCTGAATCGCTAAACTGTTAAATGGCTAAAAGAAATTTCAACAGCTATAAAACAAATAAACAATAAAGCAATTAAACAATTTAAATTTAGAAATCATGAAAATAAAAGCTTCTGTAAAGAAAAGAACTCCTGAGTGCAAGATTGTGCGCCGTAAGGGAGTGGTATACGTAATCAATAAGAAGAATCCTAAATACAAACAAAGACAGGGATAAAAAAGTTTAAATTGTTTGTGGTTTGTAGTTTGTTGTTAATTGCAACAATAAACCCTAAACCCTGAACAATCCAAACTATTAACAACAAAAAACAAACAACAAACTACAAACATATTCCAAAACATGGCACGTATAGCTGGTATAGATTTACCAAATAACAAAAGAGGAGAAATAGGGCTTACTTACATTTATGGCTTAGGAAGAAGCAATGCCCGCAAGATACTTCTTGAAGCTGAGATCTCTTTTGACAAGAAAGTTCAGGATTGGACAGATGAAGAACAAACAAGAATTCGTAATATCATTACTGAAAAGTACAAAATCGAAGGAGCTCTTCGTTCAGAAGTTCAGATGAACATAAAACGATTGATGGATATCGGTTGTTACAGGGGTATTCGTCATCGTAGTGGTCTGCCTTTGAGAGGTCAGCGCACCAAGAACAATGCAAGGACCAGAAAAGGAAAGAAAAAAACAGTTGCTAACAAAAAGAAAGCACCTAAAGGTTAAAAAAAGTTTAAAGTTTAAAGTTCAATGTTTAGTGAACCTTAAACTTTGAACCTTAAACAATTTTAAACATCAAACAACAACGTTGATATCATAAATTTAATATGGCAAAAACAACAAAAACAGCAAAAAGCACCAGGAAAAAAGTAGTAAAAGTTGAGGCAATAGGGCAAGCACATATTTTTGCTTCATTCAACAACCTCATTATTTCACTGACCAACAACACAGGTCAGGTTATTTCATGGTCATCAGCAGGTAAGATGGGTTTTAAAGGATCAAAGAAAAACACACCTTATGCAGCTCAGACTGCAGCTCAGGATTGTGCAAAAGTTGCATTCGACATGGGACTCAGAAGAGTGAAAGTGTTTGTAAAAGGTCCGGGCGCCGGTAGAGAATCAGCAATCAGAAATCTTCATGCTGCAGGTATTGAAGTGATGGAAATTGTTGATATTACTCCTTTACCACACAATGGTTGCAGACCACCAAAAAGAAGAAGAGTTTAAAATAAATAGTCATTGATGGTCATTGATGGTCATTAGCAGTCATTAAAAAGAAAAAAATGACGCGAAGTTAATGACAATAAATGACGCTTAGCAAATGACACAAAGTAAATGACAATTTTAGTAAATCGTAAATCATAAATAAAAAATGGCAAGATATACAGGCCCAAAGAGCAGAATTGCAAGAAAATTTAAAGATCCGATTTTCGGACCTGATAAAAATTACGAAAAGAAAAATTATCCTCCCGGAATGCATGGTTCATCCAAAAGGAAAAAGAAAGTTTCGGAATATGGTATTCAGTTAACCGAGAAGCAAAAAGCAAAATATACTTACGGAATTCTTGAAAGACAATTTGCCAATACTTTTGAAAAAGCTTCGCGTAAAAAAGGTATTACCGGTGAAAATCTTTTGCAACTTTTGGAAGCAAGACTTGACAATATCGTTTACAGATTAGGCATTGCCCCTACCCGCGATGGTGCAAGACAACTTGTATCTCACAGGCATATCACAGTGAACGGAAAAGTTACCAGTATTCCATCGGCAACTATTAAGGCTGGTGATGAAATCGGAGTTCGCGAAAAGTCGAAATCTCTTGAAATTATCACAACCTCGCTTGCTTACAGGAAGAATAAATATCCATGGCTTGAGTGGAATCAGGAAACAATGTCAGGAAAATTATCAAGTTATCCTGAGAGGGATCAGATACCTGAAAATATTAAAGAACAGCTTATCGTCGAGTTATACTCGAAGTAAAAAATGTAAAAGTTTAGATGTAAAATTAACGCAACATTGAACTTTGAACTTTAAACCTTAAACAAAACAACAATACAAACTACAAACAACAAACTTTTAAATAAATGGCAATATTAGCTTTTCAGAAACCCGATAAGGTTATTATGTTAGAATCCGATGGATTCAAAACAAAATTTGAGTTCCGTCCATTGGAACCAGGTTATGGAATTACTGTTGGTAATGCATTACGCAGAATCTTACTGTCTTCGCTCGAAGGTTTTGCCATCACTTCAATTAAAATTGAAGGCGTTGAGCACGAGTTTTCGACGATTAAAGGCGTTGTTGAGGATGTTACTGAAATGATACTGAACATTAAGCAAATCAGGTTCAAACGTCAGATTGACAGCGTAAATAGTGAAAAGGTTATTGTGAAAATTTCAGGTCAGGATAAATTTTTAGCAGGCGATCTCAATAAGTACATGCAGAGTTTTCAGGTATTGAATCCTGAAGTATTGATCTGCCACATGAACCCTTCAGTAAAACTTACCGTTGAGTTCAATATTGACAAAGGAAGAGGATATGTTCCTTCGGAAGAAAACAAATCCCTTAATGCTCCTATCGGAACCATTTTTATTGATTCAATTCATACTCCTATTAAAAATGTAACTTATACTATCGAGGATTATCGCGTTGAACAAAAAACTGACTACGAAAAACTGCTGATGGAAGTAACCACTGACGGTTCAATAAATCCTAAGGATGCATTAAAAGAAGCAGCAAAAATATTGATCCATCACTTCATGTTATTCTCAGATGAAAAGATCACCCTGGATACGGAAGAAAAAGCAGTAAGCGAAGAATTTGATGAAACTTCATTACACATGCGTCAGTTATTGAAAACCAAACTTGTTGACATGGATCTTTCAGTGAGAGCATTGAATTGCCTGAAAGCTGCTGATGTTGAAACATTGGCCGACCTTGTTACCTTCAACAAAAATGATCTTTTGAAGTTCAGAAATTTTGGCAAAAAATCACTTGCAGAACTTGAAGAATTGGTAAAAAACAAAGCGCTGCATTTTGGAATGAACCTTTTAAAATATAAATTGGATAAAGACTGAAAAAGTTCAATGTTTAATGTTCACAGTTTATGCAACATTAAACATTGAACCGTAAACTTTGAACAGAATAACAACATCAAACAACAAACTACAAACATTTTGCAATGAGACACGGAAATAAAATAAATCATTTGGGAAGAACCAGCGCCCACAGACAAGCAATGTTGTCGAACATGGCTTCTTCATTGATATTAAGCCCGAAAAAAAGAATAACCACTACTTTGGCAAAAGCCAAAGCTTTGAGAACTTATATTGAACCTCTCATCACCCGCTCAAAAGATGATACCACCAATTCACGCAGGGTTGTGTTTGGTTATCTTCAAAGCAAGGAAGCCGTCACGGAACTGTTTCGTGAAGTGGCTGTGAAAATTGCACAGAGACCAGGAGGATATACAAGAATACTCAAGACCAATTACCGTCAAGGCGACAATGCCGACATGTGTATTATTGAGCTTGTTGATTATAATGAGAACCTGCTTGCTGAAAAAGCTGACAAAAAAGTAAAAACCACCCGACGTAGAGGTGGAGCTAAAAAAGCTGGTGCTAAAGATGAAACTGCAACTCCAAAGGAAAAAGCTCCGAAAACAAAAGCCGGAAAAGTTGAAAAAATAACTGACGAAATTCAGGATGCCGAGGTTATTGAAACAACAGTTGCAAAAACTGAGCCTGCAGTTGAAGACGAGCATAAAGAAGAATTGAAGAACGAAAGTTCTGAAGAAGAGAAGAAACAATAAATTGTTTATGATTAATTGAGCTGGGATAAAACTGCGGTTTTATCCCTTTTTCATGATTTATACTTTCCTGCCTGCCTTATATAATTATTAATAGCAGTACAAACTAACACTTAAAAAAATGGAATCTACTATAGCTGTGAAAACTTGTAGTATATGCAATAAGCCTTTAAATATTCATTTTAAAAAAAGAATTTATTGCAGCCCTGAATGCCGGATAGCTTTAAAAGAAAAAAGGAAAAAGGAAAAATCAGTTGAAAAGATCTGTTTAAGCTGTAACAACCCTTTTCTAACTACCTACAGTAAGAAAAAATTCTGCAGTCCTCAGTGCAGTTCTGATCACTACGATAAAATTCATAGTAGATAATTTGTCCCGGCATTACTTTTATTTTAGAATAAAAATTGTCCTACTGCCACAGGTCTGTTACTGATGGCTGATTGCATTCATAATCGTAAGGCCCCAAAGTTCTAAAGGAAATGATGCGCAAAATCGTTTGCAAAAGATCATTTCCCTGCACTAAACCCTGCTCCTACTCTATTTCAATAGTTTTATTTGTTTCTCCGGATTGCCCGAGCGCAAATAATCCAACTGAATAACATCGCCTTTGATATTGTATTGAATTTGGTAGCTATCATGAGACCCTATAAAGTTGGTGATTTTTGCAACCTCCCCGTATGCGTTGTAAGTCACGTAATAATTGTATGCCATATCTGAGCAAATAACGCATCCCGAATAAGAATATCTGACTACCCGCGACAGGCTGTCATAAGTATATTCATGCTTCCAATTATCTTTAAAGTCTTTAACCTCATTGATGTCACGCCAAACGGTGATCGTAACCTTTTTATGTGTGGTATCAATAAAACTTTGAGGAAGGTAATGTGGAATAAAAAAATGCAGTTTATAGAAGGCAAGATTGATCTTTTGGGTATCAATAGGGATTGTATCAAAAGCCTCACGACTAACAGAACCTCCGATATTGTATTCAGTAACTTTAAAAATTTTATGCGAAATTGCAGGCGATTGTCCAAATAAACCTAGAGAAATAAGTGTAAAAATAAAAGTAATCAATTGCTTCATTGAACATATTTTTTAAGTAAAATCAAAGCGCTGAGTTCGTATTTCGCCTCAATGTCGAGACTTCTCGAATGGGCGAGAACACTTGTCGCCCGGGCGAGAAACCTTGTCGCCTCAACAAAATTCTAAATAAATTGAGTGTTTTAGGAGTCTCGCCAAGGCGAGAACACTTTTCGCCTTGGTGACAATACTTCTCGCCTTGGCGAAAAGTCTGCAACTGGGATGAGAAGTATTGTCGGGTACCCGAAACAAGTCTCAAAATTGACCCGAAAAGTATTCTCGCCTGGGCGAAAACACTTCTCGCCCGGGCGAAAAGTATCGAAATCTCAAGGTAATTATTCCTTGACGGCTCATTTACTGATAATTTGCCAAAAGCAAAGCTCTTCGCTGAGGAATAAAAGTGGGGAAACGACCCTGTTTTTGATAATTTGCCAACGCCTTTATTATTATTGCTGCCAATGAGATTTGATGTGTAATTTATATTGTTCCTCACCACTTTTGTGAGAGAGTTTTTCCTCGAAAATGAAATTGTGTTTTGAAAATTCATTAAAAGAATTTAGGCAGCTAAATTACAATCTAAAAATTTAAAACCTAATAACTTTTGAAAAAGAATAAACCAATAGTCATTTGTCATGGGTCAATAGATTAGCAAACCTTTTACATTGAACAAAATCTTAAATCTCATTGAGTGAACTTTCAATTTATTTAATCTTTAAACAATTTTTACAATCACTTTAGAAATTCAATGATCTTCGCTCCCAACACCTGTGCCAGTTTCACTTCCGATTCAACAGTCCAACCTGCAATATGAGGTGTGAGTATCACTTTATCGGAGTTGGTCAAATATTTCCATGCTTCGGGAAGTTCTTTATTTTGTAGTTTTATAAAAGAAGGAGATTCGTATTCCACTACATCAAGGGCGGCTCCTTTTATTTTTCCTGATTCAATTGCATGCACAAGATCGTCAGTGTTAACCACCGGTCCACGTGAGGTGTTGATGAGCCAGATATTCTTTTTGAATTTGTGGATGTAATCGTTATTAAACAGATGATGCGTTTCATCGGTGAGGGGTACATGCAGACTTAAGATGTCGGCATTTTCAAAAATTTCCTCCTGGCAAACTTCCTTCGCAAAATCATCAGAATATTTGAATTTGTATTTATCATAAGCAATCACATTTGCATCAAATCCCTTTAAACGACGGGCAAAAGCGCTTCCCATATTCCCATAGCCAATGATGCCAATGGTTTTGCCTTTTATTTCAACACCCCTGTTTTCCTCCCGCTTCCACAGGCCATTGCGCACCTGCCTGTCGGCACGGAGAAAGTTATTCATCAAAGCTATCAGCATACCCAGCGCATGCTCACCAACTGCATCCCTGTTGCCTTCAGGCGAATTGAAACATTGAATGCCATTCTGAATTGCATAATCCATATCTATGCTTTCCATCCCCGCTCCTACCCTGCCGATAAACTTCAGTTTTGATGCTTTATCAATGATCTCCTTATCAATATGTATTCTGCTTCTAACAATGATCCCTGTGTAATCATCAATAATATCCAGGATCTTTTCACGATTATAGTCTGTAAAAAGATCGCAGAAAAAGCCCGCGTGCTCAAGCATCTCAGGCAAACAGGGATGAATGGAATCAATGAATAAAATTTTAATTTCCTTAGTTTTCATGCAATATTTCCGCAGGTTTTAGTTACCACGGGGATTTTCAAAATTATAAAAAATAACCGTTACCGGGCACAGGAGATGTGGAATAAAAAGAAGATTAGAGATAATACATCAATATACAGGCACCTCTATAATCTTAATAAATCATAAACAATCAGCATCCTTTGAGTTCTATTTTTTTAAACCTTTTTTTTAGATTATTTTTGCAGTGATTTTAAAGGTGAACATATTTCAAGAAATATTAGGAAAACATCACAAACCTGTATTCGGTGCTCGGGAAATATTCAAATATATTGGTCCCGGTTTACTTGTCACTGTAGGTTTTATTGATCCTGGCAACTGGGCATCCAACATTGCTGCCGGTTCCCAATTCGGTTATGCACTTTTATGGGTGATCACTTTATCAACCGTCATGCTGATCATTCTTCAGCATAACGTTGCCCACCTTGGAATAGCAACAGGTTACTGCCTTTCGGAAGCCACCAATCGCTACATAAAAAAATCGGTGGCCAAGCCAATATTGATCTCGGCCATCTTTGCATCAATATCCACTGCCATTGCCGAAATACTTGGGGGTGCTATTGCCATCAATATGCTTTTTCATGTTCCTTTGAATATTGGAGCTGTCATTGTCACTGTAGTTGTCACTTTCCTGCTTCTCTCCAATTCCTACAGGCGTTTGGAAAAGTGGATCATCGGATTTGTTTCCATCATTGGTATATCATTTATCTATGAGCTATTCCTTGTCAATGTTCCCTGGGCAGAAGCAACCACAAGTTTTGTCATACCATCGTTTCCACACAGTTCAATTTTTGTGATCATGAGCTTGTTGGGTGCCGTGGTGATGCCACACAACCTTTTTCTTCATTCAGAGGTGATACAGAGCCGGCAATGGAACCTGGAAAACAGCAAAGTCATCAAAAAGCAACTTGATTACGAATTTGCCGACACTCTCCTGTCAATGTTTGTGGGATGGGCCATCAACGGAGCCATGATCATTGTTGCTGCTGCTGTGTTTTTCAACAAACATATAATTGTAACCGACCTTAGCCAGGCTGAAGAAATGTTACATCCGTTATTGGGTCATTCTGCAGCCATCATATTTGCAGTTGCACTTCTGTTTGCCGGTGTGGCTTCGAGCATCACTGCTGGAATTGCGGGAGGAAGTGTGTTTGCCGGGCTTTACGGAGAGCCTTACAATATTAAAGACAGCCATACCAAAATTGGAGTTGGGATCACTTATCTGGCGGCTCTTTTGATCATTTTTTTAATCAGCAATCCTTTCCAGGGGCTGATCATTTCGCAGGTTATATTGAGTATTCAGCTTCCTTTCACGATAGTTGCACAGATTTTCCTTACATCATCAAAAAAGGTGATGGGAAAATACGCGAACACATTGAGTACAAAAATCATTTTGATAATTATCACAGTTGTAGTCATAGCACTGAATATATGGCTGCTGTTTAGTCTTATTCAAGGATTGTTTTGAGAAATCACACTTGCAGTCAATAAAACAAATTCCTGAATGCCCAATTGCTCCGCTCTTTTTGTCAACAACAAATCTATCCCTTCTGTTTTCTGAAATTTAAATGTGGACAAAGCATTCCGCAGGGTTTTGCGTCTTTGATTAAAGGCAGTCTTTACTACAGAAACAAAGAGTTTTTCATCACAATCCAGGGATTTCACATCATTTCTTACCAAACGAATTACTCCTGATTTTACTTTGGGAGGAGGCGAAAACACAGTTTCATTCACTGTGAATAAGTATTCAATATCATAATAAGCCTGCAGAAGAACACTGATAATTCCATAGTCTTTTGATCCTGGAGGTGAAGCTATCCGCATTGCCACTTCCTTCTGAAACATGCCCACTACTTCTTTTACCTGATCTTTATAATCCAAAACTTTGAAAAGAATTTGTGTTGAAATGTTGTATGGGAAATTTCCGATAATGCTAAAACTTCCGTTAAATAAAGAATTCAGATCAAACCTCAGAAAGTCGGCAAGTATGATCCTGTCTTTATATTCCGGGTATTCGGTCAGCAGGAATGCGATTGACTCGCGGTCAACATCAATTAATTTCAAATTCACTCCCGGAATTTGCATCAGATGTTTTGTTAAAACACCTGTGCCCGGGCCTATTTCCAGAACATTGACATGATCATGCAATGAAGCCACTATTTTCATTGCAATGTTGTCGTCTTTCAAAAAATGCTGACCCAGAAATTTCTTTGCTTTTACAGGATACATGCGGGTTTCATAAAGTTTTAATAATTCAAACAAGTCCGCTTTCAACAATAAAACCTGTTTAAATTTTATTCAAAATTACTATTAAAGTCAGACATAGCATGAATAATTCTGAAATTGGTAAGAGTTACTGCCAGGTTGTGAGGAATAATGTAAAAGTTAAAATGGTATAAAGAATGGAACTTGTAACTCGTGCCTGAGTTTCCTTACACCTCTTAGCTTATACCGGTTTTCTAACTGAAGACATCCGTCGCCGCAAAGTGTAAACAAGCTAGTCTGTTTGAAAATTCGGGGTTTAGTGCAGAATAAGTGTTAAATAAATCACAATTATTTTTATTATGATTCAGATAATTGAGAATTTTGCAAAAATTGAAAAATACACATAAAATGAAACGTACAGCAAAAGCACATTGGACAGGAAACCTCAAAGAAGGTAAAGGCACATTGACCACACAAAGTAATATTTTAAATCAGGCGAACTACAGCTTCAAATTGCGTTTTGAAGAAGGACTGACAGGCACAAATCCGGAAGAATTGATAGCAGCAGCACACTCAGGATGTTTTACAATGGCTGTAAGTTCAATCTTATCTCAAAAAGGATTTAATCCAACCTCACTCGACACAGTGGCTACAATCACTCTTGAAAACGGAGTAATTACAAATTCTCACCTGGCTATTACAGGTAGAGTGCCGGGATTAAGTGCCGGGGAGTTTGAAACGGTTACAAAAGATGCTGAAAAGAACTGCATCGTATCTAAAGCATTGAACTTTTCCATTACTTCAGAAGCTAAATTCCTTGGGGATTAATTTTCCAGGAACATGCTTCATGTAAGAATTTCAAAATCTCTTTTACTAACAACACAATCTTTGCAAATATTCAAAGCGCATGGCGTTTTGAATATTTGTTTTTTGACACCTATTGTCTGCGGATTTTAAGCAAACACTTTATCTTTGCAATTCAAAATTCTTCAAACATTTTTACATGAAACAAAATCTTTCCAAAACCAAAATTGTAGCCACACTGGGACCTGCCTCTTCATCCAAAGACATCATGAAACGCATGATTGACGAGGGGGTGGATGTTTTCAGAATTAATTTTTCACATTCAGGCAAAGATGAGTTTTTGAAACTTGCGAATCTGATCAGGGAATTAAACATCGAAATGGATACACATGTTGCAGTGCTTGCCGATCTGCAGGGACCTAAATTAAGGGTTGGTGTGATTGAAAACAATCTGCTCAATTTGGCTCCAGGCGACGTGGTTACATTTGTTTCAGAAAAATGTATCGGCAATAAAGACAGGGTTTACATGAGTTATCAACAATTTCCGCAGGATGTCAAAACTGATGAAATGATATTGATTGATGATGGTAAAATCAAATTACAGGTAATTGAAACAAATAAAAAAGATACTGTAAAAGCAAAGGTAATTTTTGGAGGACCACTTTCATCACACAAAGGGGTTAACCTCCCCGACACCAAAGTTTCGCTCCCATGCCTCACTGAGGAAGATATTGCAAATGCTGTTTATGCCATTGAGCATGATGTTGACTGGATAGCTTTGTCCTTTGTCAGGAAAGCCACCGATGTTCTAGAACTTCAGAAATTGATTATAGATAATAAGGGGCATGCAGGTGTAATCGCTAAAATTGAAAAACCTGAAGCGCTTCAGGAAATTGATCTTATCATTGAAAATGCAGATGGCATAATGGTAGCACGCGGCGACCTCGGCGTAGAAATGCCTTTTGATGAAATACCTTTGATCCAAAAACAAATCATTGAGAAATGCATCAACCATTCGAAACCGGTTATCGTAGCCACACAAATGATGGAAAGCATGATCACGAATTTCACTCCTACCCGTGCTGAAGCTACTGATGTTGCAAATGCTGTACTCGATGGTGCCGACGCACTTATGCTTAGTGGCGAAACTTCTGTTGGAAAATATCCTGTCGAGACCATTGTTTGCATGCAGAAAATTATCAACTATACCGAAACAAAAGGAAATCCTTTTAATAAACAATACACCCCTGTTGAGGAAACAACCACCTTTCTTGCTGACTCTATTTGTTACAATGCAACCACACTTGCCAAAGAAACCAAGGCAAAAGCGGTCATTACTTTTACACATTCCGGTTATACAGCGTTTCGCATATCCAGTCACAGACCGGATGCAGATATTTTTGCCTTTACGAACAATATTGAACTATTGCAGTACATGTCGCTGGTGTGGGGTGTGCGGGTCTTTTATTTGCACACATTCGATCAATTGGAGGAGGCCATCCAGCAATCTATAAAATTACTGAAAGGAAAGGATCTTTTGCAGGAAGGTGATTGTATTATTCATGTTGGAAGTTCCCCATTGAATGAACATGGGAAGACGAACATTTTAAAGATAAGTCATGTTTTGTAATGTTGCCGGAAGAGTTTCGGCTAAAATAAGTCCAACTGGAAATTATTTTTAATTCAGCACATCGCCTCGTAGTTTCCTGAATTTCTTTCTTGCCTCAACAACGTAGGTACTTCCGGGATAAATCGTCATTAATTTTTCATACATATCCATCGCCTTCGTCTTATCTTTATAAACATCCTCATAAAGAACGGCAAGTTTGTACATGGCATCATCAGCCAGTATATCGTAGGGATACTCTGTAAATATTTTTTTATAGTAAACAACCGCTGAATCATTCAATCCTTTCCTGATATAAATTTCAGCTTTCTTGTAATAGGCCTCATCAAATATTGTGTGATACTTGTACTTCACAAAAAGAGTGTCCAGTGTTTTCAATGCAATATCATATTTGTTCCTGAATTCCCAAAGGTCGGCTCTTGCATAAATTGCCAGCGCATCATAGGAACTATCCATATCTGAATTATCACTTATCAGAAGTGAAAGATCCATTGCATCATTGGCAATAAGTTTCGAAGTTGCTGCTTTAAGAACATCCAATTGTGCCTTTGCCCATTCAAATTCTCCAATGTAGTACGACAATTTTGCATTTTTAAATTTCGCCAATGATCCTATTGGTTCATCTTTAAAATCCTTATCAACCTGTGAATATAGCAATGTAGCTTCCCATACTTCACCTGTCATGAGCAGTATATCTGCCAATTCAAGTTTACATTTTGCAAGAAGTATCGGTGTTGCTGTTTTAATATCCAACGCTTCATAAAGCAGCTTTGTAGCAGCAGCCGAACTATCGAGATAGAAAGCTTGCAGATGTGCAAGATTGGTCATTAAGGGAATGGACGAAGAAGTCTTTCCAAATTCAGCAAGAGCTGAAATATATTCTTTCTCAAGCGAAACGAGTTCTTGTTTTGTATAAGTAAGAGTTGTTGTGATCTTCAGATATTTTACATCAAGAATTTCAATCTTGCTATTCAGGTAATAATAACTTTCTGCTCCCTTATCAATGATGTACTGATAAGCGCTTATAGCAACATCATAATATTCATTTGAAGTTGCAAGCCTGGCAATATTGAAAACCCTTTTGCCATCTTCTTTTTTTCTTCTGTCAAGCGCCTTGGCCTGCACCAAAGCGGTTTCGAAATCTTTCATTTGCGTGGAATACCACAAAAGCAATTCCGAATAAAGGTCGTTATCAGGGCTATCTTTAATCCTTAGCAGAAGAACATTTTTCAATGCTGTGCTTTTTTTGGTGTCTTTTTCCTCTGTAATTATTGTTTGTAATAATCCCTCCACTTCATCAAGATAAAAATCACTGAAATCAATAAGGCTGATATACTCATCCATCATCTTATCATACTCCGACAGTTCGTTATAAATATCTGCCAGTTCGAGATTGAAGGGATATTCTCCTTTCATCTCTTTGCGTGCTTTCAAATAAGTTTGAATGGCATAATCGGTTTCATCACGAAGCAGGAATGCATTGGCAAGATCAATCACTGACTGTTTATCTTTGGGAACAATTTTGATCAGCAGATCAAACTGCTCTTTTGACTCTTTTTGTTCACCTTCGGAGAGATAAAGATAACCCAGATCAACTGAGTATTGTGCAACCAGCGGATGTAATCTTATTTGTTTTTTGATCATCTTCTCAGCTTTCTTGTAATCTTTTTGCTGAATAAGACATTCAAGGTAGGGGTTGTAATAAATGTATTCCTGTTTTTTACTGAAAAGTTTTTCATAAAGAACTACAGCCTTATCATAATCTTTCGCCTGAAAATATTGGGCAGCCAAAAGATCATCGGTTGAATCAACCTGTGCTGTGGACGTTGCATTGATGCCAAATATCAGCAAGAAAAAAGCTAAAGCAGATTTAAAATGAAAAGTCCTTTTTTGAAGAAAAATATTGGTTGTGAAAATTAAAGTAATAAACAAGCGAAAAGGGAAACGAGCTAAGGGAAAATTATTCATCATTTTGCCCAATCTCCTATTCACCGTTTCAATATAATTACTTTGAAATTTCATTTTTTCACAAACCCATTAATCATCATCACCACCTTTAAATGTGGACTTTTTCTTCGGGTCAATTTTGTTTTCTTTTTTAAGCTTTTCTATCACCCTGTCAATTTTGGGACTCAAAGAATCAAATAACCTCAGTTCAATTATAGCTCCTTTCACATCTGAAAAGCTTTGCATTTTAAGCGCATTAACGGCAGTACATTCGTTATTAGTATATGTGTCCACTTTTTCTTTTTCAAGATTGTCATGTTCTATATCATATTTGAGACTGTCGAGCTGTTTCCTGGAATATTTTATGTCATGATAAAGGCTTGAATAATCCTTGACAAATTTTTTAAGTGGTGAATTGATCACTCCGTAGGCAGTAATTGTTGACCATGTGCTGTCTTCTTTTTTTTCTTTGAAATATGCACTTATCATTCCAAGATTGTCCTGGTATTCCTCATAAACTTTTTTGACATTGATAGTATCAATTTTTGACAAGTTCTTCTCTATACTGTCAACAACCTTTAAAAGACTGTCTATTCTGACAATTTTCTTTGGATGTGTTTTATGATTGCATGAGATGAATACCAAGGGTACAATCAGAAACAGGAAAATGAGTTTTTTCATAAAATAAAATTTTAGTTGATCAATTCAAAACCGGTATAAGGAATTAAAGCTTTTGGAATCCTTATTCCTTCGGCAGTTTGATTATTTTCAAGCAGTGCGGCAACAATTCTTGGCAATGCCAATGCACTCCCATTCAAAGTATGCGCCAATTGAGGTTTGCTTTCACCATCCCTGAAACGAAGTTTTAACCTGTTAGCCTGAAAGGTCTCAAAATTTGAAACAGAGCTAACTTCGAGCCATTTCTGCTGAGCGGCAGAGAACACTTCCATATCATAAGTCCATGCTGAGGCAAAGCTCATATCGCCACCGCAAAGTTTCACAATGCGGAAAGGAAGTTCAAGTTTGCGAAGCAATCCGGCTACATAATCTTTCATTTCTTCCAGAGTATTGTATGATTTTTCAGGATGAGTAATTTGAACGATTTCTACTTTGTCAAATTGATGCAACCTGTTCAACCCTCGAACATCTTTGCCATAAGAACCGGCTTCTCTTCTGAAACATGCTGAATATGCAGTGTTTTTTAAAGGCAATGTATCACCACGAACGATCATGTCCCTGTATATATTGGTAACCGGTACTTCTGCTGTAGGGATCAAATATAAGTTATCCAAACCACAATGGTACATCTGTCCTTCCTTGTCGGGCAACTGGCCGGTAGCATAAGCCGAGTCTTCATTAACGACAAAAGGAGGCTGAGTTTCTGCATAACCATTTTCAACAGCATTATCCAAAAAGAAATTAATAAGAGCTCTTTGCAGCCTTGCACCTTTTCCTTTATACACAGGGAAGCCGGCACCGGTAATTTTAACCCCTGTTTCGAAATCAATGATTCCATATTTTATTGCCAGATCCCAGTGAGGGACGGCATTCTCTGCTAATTGAGGGATCAATCCATCTTCCAAAACAACTAGATTATCTTCAGCACCTTTTCCTTTAGGAATGGATGGATGCGGAAGATTAGGCAGGAGAACAAGCGTATCGTTTAATTCCTTTTCTGTCAACTGTAATGATTCCGATAACTCTTTGGTAATTGTCTTCAACTCGGCTGTTCTTGCTTTTAAAGTATTCGCCTCCTCCTTTTTTCCTGATTGGAAAAGCACACCGATTTCTTTGGCAATGGAGTTGGATTCGGCCAGATTATTATCCAGTTTTCCCTGCACCTCCCGCCTTTTGGAATCAAGTAAAATAATTTTTTCAACAAGCACTTCTGCTTTAAAGTTTTTTATGGCAAGCCTGTCAATGATCTCTTTAGGGTTTTCCCTAATGATGTTAATTTGAAGCATAACTGTAACTTTTTTTATTTCAATATTGGTGCAGATCAATCTCTGCGGTCAATTACAAAAGTATAGAAAATAAAAATCTCCTGAATAATAAATATCCAGGAGATAAATGAGTTTTCCTACTTAATATAATATAATTGAACTTATTCTGCTGCAAAAGGAATTACAGAAACAAAAGACCTGTCGTCTTTTTTCTTTTTGAATTCCACGACGCCGTCAACAAGTGCAAAAATAGTATGATCGGAACCAATTCCAACATTTAATCCCGGATTATGGACTGTCCCTCTTTGTCTCAAAATAATATTTCCGGCAGTAGCCAATTGTCCGCCATAAATTTTTATTCCTAAACGTTTGCTATGTGATTCACGGCCGTTATGTGAACTACCGGCCCCTTTTTTGTGTGCCATGATTCGTAATTATAAAATGATTAATCTACTTTGTTTTCTGTTTCTGTAACCTTGGGTTCTGCTGTTTCAGCCACAACTTCAGCTTTTGCTTTCTTTGTTTTGGCAGCTTTTGCAGCAACGCTCTCGATTAAAATCTTTGTCAAAAACTGGCGGTGACCGCTTGCTTTCTGATAACCTTTTCTTCTTTTTTTCTTAAAAATAAGAACTTTGTCTCCTTTAAGATGTGAAATAATTGTTCCGGTAACTTTAGCTCCTTCAACAAAAGGTTGACCTACTACGATCTTACCATCGTTATCTATCAGCATTACATTATCAAATTCAACTTTTGCGCCGACTTCTCCATCAAGGCGGTGAACAATCACTTTCTGATCCTGTTCAACCTTGAATTGCTGTCCTGCTATATCAACTATCGCGTACATTGTGTTGGTTTTTTATAATTAATTTAAACCCAATCCTAAAATTATTTGGGGGTGCAAAGTTATTAAAAATTTCAATTATTCAAATGTTTTTTTAAAAAAAAGTCATTAATTGTCATTTACTTCGTGTCATTTGTTTCGTGCCATACTCTTCAGGCCATTTGCATCGCATCATTTAAGTGATCATCATGGCTATAAATGGCCATCAATAACTTTTACTGATTTTTCTTTATTCACCATAAAAACTCCGAAAAATATCACAGCTATCCAGATAAAATATTCCACAAAAAATGGTTCGCCATCACTCATACCCCACAAAATTGCAACAATTGGTATCACGTAAGTAACTGAAGCAACAAAAAGGACAGACGAAATTTTGATCAGGTAGTTATAAATGAATCCTGTTAAGGCAGTACCTACCACAGCAAGGATAGTAATAAAACCAAGGCTTCTCAGTGCACCGGGTTCAACAGTTATACGGGGTATAAAATCCGTACCAGCCAAAAGATAGATCAATGAAGGTATGCCTATAAAAACGAAGGAAACACAGGTGATAGTTATAGGGTCAGTATCTTTCAGATATTTTTTTACAACATTGATATTTGTTGCATAAAGAATGGTAGCGATGATTATGAAAATTCCCTTACTCATATTGTTATTAAAAGTGTCGCTGGAATCAGCCGATAAAAGCCCTATGGCGCCGGCAAGACCAATAAAAACGCCTGCAATATTGAACCATTTTGTGCGTACTCCAAAAAAAAGCACCCCGGTTAGCAGAGTAAACAAAGGTGCTACCGAATTTAGTATCCCTGCAATCTGGCTGTCAATGCCGGTTTGTGCCTCAGCAAATAAATATGCCGGTATTCCGTTTCCCAGTAATCCTGCCAAAGCAAAAATATAGAGTTTCCCTTTTTTGACTTTTCTGATCCTGACTATTGCAAATGGTAACAATACAAGAAAAGCAATTGAAATTCTTAATGCCCCCAGTTGCATTGCAGAAAAAGATTCAAGTCCTCTTTTCATCAAAATGTAGGAGCTACCCCAAATCAACATCAGGACGATCATAATGATCCAGGGTAATAATATTTTATTTGTGTTTTTCAGAATATACCTGCAATAAAGTCGGCAAAAGTACAATAATTCAGATGTACTTCGACTATTTTAAATGAACGCTGATTTACCAGAGGGAGGAAATAAAACTGCAAAAAAGGATTTAAAAAATTTTATCAAATTTCAATTAAAAACCAAATTATAATCAAGAGTAATGCCCTTTGCAGCTATAAATGATGATATCAGTGGCTGCAATTTTATATACCAGGCGGTGCTCGTCAGTGATCCGACGTGACCAATAACCTGCAAGTTCATGCTTCAGTGCTTAAGGTTTTCCAAGTCCTTTGAAAGGAGACTTCTTGATATCTTTCAACAATTCCTGAATTTTTTTAAAAGTTTTGATGTCAAAAATTGCCCAATTGTTGTAGTCCTCAAAAGCATCTTTTTCAAAAACAAATCTTTTCATTTTTCACCAAGAAGTTGTTTGTTCAATTTATTAAATTCCTTATCCGTGAAAGCAATGACATTGCCTTTTTCAACATTTTTTATCGCTTTTTTAATCCTTGCAATGTATTCGGCTTTTGTTTCAGTTTTATTCAAATTAAAATCTGTGGCAGAGGATACAGTAATTTCAATTTCACGTTCTTTTTTAAAGAGTGATTTAATGGCCTTAATAAAATCTACATCCAGATCAGAAACTTTAATTCTCAATATTGTTTCCATAATTCAATTTTTTACAAAATTACAAAATAATTCAGCAACAAGACTATCATTGTGACATAATCCATCAACATTTTACCATGCGTATTCAGGATATACCCAAAATAAAGTCCTACCTATTTATTACTTTACTTTTGTTACAGCATTGAGAAAATTAATACATCCGAAGCTATCCAAGAGGTCAATTATTCCGGATATTCTATATCTTAAAAAACTGAATTTTCCGAAATTGACAATGGATAATAACCAATATTGTTGGTAAAAATCCACCTGGTTAAATGGCAAATTTTCCATTCATTATTTATTAGCAATGACTGGATTGATTGATTTATTTCAAAAAAAACCATTAATTTTTTAACATTTCAAGAATTATACCTAATTTAGCGGCTTCTTAAAAAATCAGTTAAACATAAAAATAAATTAAACACAAAGTCATGAAAAAGATTAGTTTACTCTTGATTCTGTCATTCCTTTTAGCTTTTAGCGGAATTGCTCAGAGAAATCAATTGGTGTTGCATAATGCAATTCCAACGAAAAAAAGCACAGAGAAGAACTTTGCTTACAAAAGCAATCCTGCTTCTTCTGCAATAGTCCAGAATAGCCCTAAACAAATTGAGGCTTATCTTTCCGAAAGTTTTGAAGGCGCATTTCTACCGGTGGGATGGACAAAACAAGACCCCGATGGTGGCACAGGCTGGGATACAGTTTCCAACGGAACAACACCAATACCAGGATTCAATGGTGGAACACAAACTGTTCCTACTGGCGGAGGTAATTATGCTGCTTACTGTTCTTATGCAACAGGTGGTACTGCTGCCGACAATCAATGGCTGATCACACCACAGTTTGCTGTTACAACCGGTGATAGTTTGAAATTTTACTTGTACAGATTCGGTGCTTACCAGGATACTCTTTATGTGAAATTATCAACAACCACCAATGCAACGGCAAGCTTTACAACAACGTTGTTGACTCTCGACACAATGGTTCTGAATGAAAACTGGAAAAGGTTTTCAATAAGCCTGACACCTTATGCAGGTCAGAATATTTATATTGCTTTCCAGGAAAAGGTAGCCGATAACCAAACTAACGGCGCTTACTTTGCTTTGGACCTTCTTTCAATGGGTGTTGCTTCTCCTAATGATGTTGCAACATCATCAATAGATGTTCCTGTGATCAATGCACCGGGTTCAATTACACCTAAAGCCACAGTCGCAAATGTTGGTTCGCTTGTTCAGACATTTGATGTTACTATGAAAATTTCGGGCGGTTACACTTCAACAAAAACTGTTACAGCGCTTGCTTCAGGCGCTTCAATTCAGGTTTCTTTTGATCCCTGGACTGCAGTAAATGGTAAAGATACGATAAAAGTTTACACTCAACTTGCCGGTGATTCCAATACCGGAAATGATACGCTTGTAAAACCGGTCAAAGTTTTTCTTGATGCAGCTTCAACCTCCATTGATATGCCTGCTGTAGTAGGGGTTGGTTTAAACACTCCGAAAGCAACCATTATCAACAATGGTGGTGATGCAACAAGCTTCAATGTTACCATGAAAATTTCAGGAGGATATACCTCAACAAAAACTGTTGCCACACTTGCAACAGGCGCTTCTACCCAGATCACCTTTGATCCTTGGACAGCAGCTCTTGGAACAGATACAATTGTTGTTTACACACAACTTACAGGAGATACCATCCACACAAACGATACCCTGAAAAAAATTGTTTCTGTTCAGACTCTGAAAAAAGTTTATTGCTATGTGGCTTATGACGCTTCAGGAGCTATTCCTGCAGGCCCTGCTTACACTTATTTACAGGCACCAAACATCATCGTTTCTTTGGCTGATCAATCAGCTCAGAATTTTGTTGGTGCAGGAACATGGGGTGGCCTGAACAAATGGTATGGTGTTGAGTATAGTTCTAATAATCTCATAACTCTTGACACAGTAACAGGAGCAAGAACAGTAATAGGAAATGTCGGCCATAGTATTTCCGGAATGTCTTATGACTATTCAACAAATAAACTCTACGGCGTTTCATGGGATGGATCTGCTTCAAGTTTATATTCCATCAGTACTGCAAATGGTGCAGGATCTTTGATCGGACAGTCTTCAACTGATCTTCTTATTAACCTTGCCTGTGATAATACAGGACATTTATACACTGTTGGTGTAAATACAGATTCACTTTATTCCTTAAACAAAACCACAGGCGCCTCAACAATTATTGGTGGCATTGGATTCAATGCAGGTTATGCACAGGATATGGAATTCGACCGCAACAATAACATACTTTATATGGCAGCCTACAATGCAGGTACATCAGTCGGTGAAATGAGAACTGTCAATGTAACTACAGGCGCTACCACACTTATCGGCAGCTTTGCTGACAGTGCAGAAGTCACAGGATTTGCTATTCCATTCAACGCTTCATTGCCGGCAATTGATGCAAGTATTTCTGCATATACATCACCTGTCAGCGCTTGCGGATTGGGTAATGAAAACGTTACTGTTATTGTTCAAAACCTTGGTACTACTTCCATAAGTAGTGTTCCTGTTCATTATAAAATTAATGGAGGAACTGCAGTAAACGAAACTATATCTTCAACCATTCCCGCAGGAGGTTTTGTAAGCTATACTTTCACCGCACAGGCTAACCTTTCAACACCCGGAATCTACACTATTAAGGCTTATTCCACAATGACCGGCGATGCAATTGCTGCAAACGATACTATTACTTTTACTGTTCAGAATGTTTCAAACGCAACTGTTCCTTATACTATGGGATTCGAACCGGCTGAAGATTTTACAGGATGGTCAATCCAGGATGTGAATGCTGATGGCTCAACATGGTCAATTGTTTCAACAGGTGGCAATACTGCACCATATTGCGCAAAATATGTTTATAACTCAGCCAATGCTGCCAACGACTGGCTGGTTTCAAAATGTATTCAACTTGATGCATCAAAAACCTACAAACTCACTTATTATTACAAAGCTGAATCAGCAACATTCCCTGAAAGTTTGAAGACATACATTGGCACTGCACCTGCTTCAACATCATTGACCACTTTGATCAATGATCTGCCAAGTGTTGTAGTTACTACTTACACACAAAGCGCTACTAATTTTACAGTACCATCAACAGGTGTTTATTATATCGGATGGAAGTGTTATAGCGCAGCTGATGAATACAACCTTTATGTTGATGACATCAATATTACCGAAGTTTCAGGTATCACTGAAAATGTAAACAATTCTGACATCAGTGTATTCCCTAATCCTACGAAAGATGTTCTGAACATTACAGCAACAGGAACCATCAGCAGGATAAAAGTTCTGAATGTATTCGGACAATTGGTTTATACCAATGAAGTGAATGCTGAAAATACCAAAATAAATACAGGAGCATTTGCAAACGGTATTTACTATATCCAGATCGAAACCAAAAATGGCATTGTTACAAAGAGTGTAAGTGTCAACAAATAAATTTTGATCATTTTCATAAAAAAAAGGGGCGAATAGCCCCTTTTTTT
>CAISZK010000268.1 GCA_903889915.1 uncultured Bacteroidota bacterium | reverse complement strand
GATCTTCTAACTCGGAAAAATAGTCTAAAGGTGATTTCATGCTTTTTTTCTGGTAAAAAAAACAATTTTATCAGCTTATAGAACACGTCGTGTACTGTTTTTATCACCACCCTCTTGTTAATTTAGATGCGTTTGCCCTGGTCAAAAGTACCAAAGATTATTTTAATTTGGTTTTTAATCTCAGCTCTTGCTTCTTTACCATCATTTCTATTATCCCTTGGCGCCCTCAACACTGCAATGTAGGCATTTTTCTTAGCCAGCAGATTGGTCATATCTGCATTTGTTACCGGATAATTAGTCAGCGAATCAATAATAGGATTGATTGCATCATAAATTTCTCCTGCCAATGCTCCTTCAGCTTCATCAAGTTTATTTGCAAAATCACTTTTGGTGATATTCATTTTTTGCATCAAAACTTCATCCTTAATGTCACATGCGTAAGCATAACCTGCCCCCGATACTTTCAGAGCAGCCATAACCATTGCTTGCTCTTTTTGCAACTTGTCTTTCGCCGGACCACTTGTTATTCCCTCAATGATAATTTCATTTTCTTCAATAGTTGTTATCGCATCGTCTATGATTCCAAAGTACGTCACAAAAATAGGAATGTTTTCCCATTTCGATTTAAATCCAAACAATGTTGATCTTACTGATCTTGCTGTTCCAATTCTATTAGCTACATAATTTTCCATGGTATAAATGTTTTTTTAAGTTTCTGCAAAAATAATAATTTTTTAATAACAAATGTTTTTTTTGTAAAAAAAATATGTAATGTCATTAATCATTAATAACACAACGTTTGTTCATGTAACACTAGTTTGTCTTATTTTGATGAAATAGTTTATTTGAATTGTAGTTTTACCGATTCTCATTTCTTAAACATTATTTACACAATTACACATTTCATTTAAGCTCTCTGCTAAAATCAGTCCCATTCAACACAATTTAACTTCCCTCTCACCTCACATTATCTAATTATGTTATGCTAGGTTTGCGCTTTTCTTAACGCATGCCCCCAAGCCCTCCCGTCCTCTTAAACTTTTACATTTTTTAATTTCATCATTGAGGTAATAATAAAATTAGTATCTACAAAAACAGTTGAAATTTATTAAATCATTTGCTAAAGAAGAAAAACTATACTCCCTGAATCAGAACCAAGCAATGCAATCCATCTAATCTTTTTCAGATACCAGTCAATGTAATTTTTCTTAAATCCATTATTGTAATACTGAAATTTAATAAATGTGTGAATTGTGTAACTTTCCCCAAAAACTATATAACACTTTATGTAGAAAAGCTGCGGAACTTTGTACTTCGATTATTTTCATTGATTTTTTCAATGAAAAATAGCTTGACATTTTATGATAACAGTTAATAAAGAAGGCATATTACTTACAAAAACCAATCTCGATTTTGAAAACGAAGGAGTGCTGAATCCCGCAGTAATGCGTGAAGGTGACAGTGTTCATTTGTTTTATAGGGCGGTGCAACAGGGAAATCATTCCACTATTGGGTATTGCCGTTTGGATGGCCCACTGACAGTTGCCGAACGCTATGATAAACCAATCTTGATTCCTGAATTCGATTTTGAGTCACAGGGTGTCGAAGATGCCCGAATCGTAAAAATTGATAACGAATACTACATGACTTATACCGCTTATGATGGCATTAATGCACAGGGAGCATTGGCTGTTTCTACCGACATGAAAAAGTTTGAAAAGCACGGTATAATTGTACCTCCCTTTAGCTATGTGGAGTTCGTATATCTTCTTGAAACGGCTGAAAGGGTCAATAGTAAATATTACCGTAACCACAAATTTTATTATCAGCAAAAGGATATTAAAATTGAAAAGAAAACATTAATGTGGGACAAGGATTTGATTTTTTTCCCGAGAAGAATAAACGGAAAATTATATTTCCTGCACCGCATCAGACCAGGCATTCAGTTAGCAGCAATCAATGACATTAAGGAACTCACTAAAGAATTCTGGAAAAACTATTGCATGACTTTGAAAAATCATATCCTGATGGACCCATGCCTAAATAAATTTGAATCAAAGTATATCGGCGGCGGATGCCCCCCTGTTGAAACAGAACACGGATGGTTATTGATATATCATGGCGTGGAAGAAACTGATACAGGGCTTATATATTCTGCTTGTGCCGCTTTACTTAAGCTTGATGACCCCTCTGTAGTATTAGCCCGTTTGCCTTATCCATTGTTTTCGCCCGAAAATGAATGGGAACAAAAAGGAGACGTCAGCAATGTCGTATTCCCTACAGGAACCGCACTGTTTGGCGATACCTTGTATATTTATTACGGTGCAGCCGATGTGCAAATTGCCTGTGCTTCGCTTAATTTATCAGAATTATTGAAAGAATTATTACTAAATAAAACGCAAAATGAAAAATAAAATTGAAAAAGTATTGATTGCGTTGGATTATAATCCAACCGTTCAGAAAGTAGCAGAAGCAGGTTCCGCATTGGCTAAATCAATGGGCGCTGAAATTACGTTACTGCATGTAATGGCCGACCCGGTGTATTATTCCGAAACAGGATATGACCCTATAATGGGATATACCGGATTCACGGATATAGGTCCAATGAAATTAAACACAAATGATGCATTGAAAAAAGCATCTCAGCAATTTCTTGATAAATCAAAGCTCCACCTCGGTGATAAAAGCATTCAAACGCTGGTGGCAGAAGGCGACGAGTCAGAAGCTATTTTAAAAGCTGCAAAACATTTGCATGCGGATGTGATTGTTATCGGCTCTCACAGCCGGAAATGGTTGGAAAATGTACTTATTGGAAGTGTCACGGAAAAAGTTTTACGCCACACAACTATTCCACTTTTTATTGTTCCGACAAAAAAGGGCAAGTAAAAATACATTAAAAATTATTCACCCCATAGAATTAATCTCCGTTTTCTTAAGGGTATTCAAAAACAGTATTCAACGGAGTAAACAATTTAAAAAATATAAAAATGACAGACATTGAAAAGCACATAGAAGCTGCAAAACACCTGGAAGCTGCAGCACGACATCATCGTGAAGCTGCAAAGCATCTTGAAGAAGGAAATCCTGATAAAGCGCACCATAGTATGCTTAAAGCTTTAGCTCATAGCCAACATGCTGCAGAAATTCAAAAGGAGCATTTAATGGCATGGATATAAAAAAGTAAAGAACGTTAATTTAAAAATAAATAATAATGGAAACTTCAAACACAATTGTGGGTGTTTACGACACACACGATGCAGCAATAGCTGCATTAAAAGCTTTAAAAGAATCAGGTTTGCCTTCTGAAAATATGTCGTTTATTAGCAAAGCCGACATTATTGAGGATAAGTTGCATACCGGTATAAGTGATAACGAGGCTAATGCTCCGGTTGAGATTGGTATAGTATTAGGTCCGGTATTAGGAGTATTGTCAGGATTGAGCATCATAGCTATTCCGGGTTTAGGCTTCTTATATGGAGCAGGCGTTTTGATAGGTGCATTTGTTGGATTTGATTTCGGACTGATCGGTGGAGGAATTGCAACAATGTTAATAAAACTGGGAATTCATAAAGATAAAACAGCTATATACCAGAAACATCTTGAGAATGGAAAGTATATTGTTACAATATGCGGAAATGATGAAATAGCCGAAAAAGCCAAGGTGACATTGCATACCGTAGGTCTTCATATTGATCTGCAGCATCACAAATAATGCATTTTATTGCTAAATAAAGGGACTTTTCTTTTAAAACAAAAATCATGAAATCATTTAAAGAAAACGTTTCAAAAGCCCATAATAGCATGTTGGTGGACTTTATTTTTCCACTTTCAATACCAGGGTTATCTGCATAAATCAATAACAAAAACAACGGGATAATTCATTTTATGAAATCCATTCCAGATAAGACTATGGCTCCCGAATCAAAGCCTGATACTAAGGACGATCTGAAATCCCTTCCAATGAAGGAGCTTCAGGAAAAATTAGAGTCTTCACCTGATGGTCTCACTCAAGCCGAAGCGGAAAAACGACTAACCCAATACGGTCCTAACGAGATTGAAGAAAAGAAGGTCAATCCATTTCTTAAATTCCTTACTTATTTTTGGGGTCCCATTCCGTGGATGATCGAAGTGGCTGTGATTCTTTCAGCGGTAGCAAGACATTGGCCCGATTTTTTTATCATCCTTGTTTTGCTTTTTGCCAACTCGGTAATCGGATTTTGGGAAGAACGTGAGGCCGGCAACGCCATTGAGGCGCTAAAAGCTAAGTTGGCTGTCAAAGCCCGTGTGAAACGTGATGGTAAATGGGTCAATCCTGCTTCACGCGAATTGGTGCCGGGTGATGTCATACGCTTACGTCTTGGCGATATAGTACCTGCTGATGCACGCTTGCTGGATGGTGATTCGGTTGAAGTGGACCAATCCACGTTAACCGGTGAATCTTTGCCAGCCACGCGCAAACCCGGCGATGCGGTGTTTTCAGGCTCTATCATTCGTCAGGGGGAAATAGGCGCTTTGGTTTATGCCACCGGTTCAAAAACCTATTTTGGTAAAACAGCTCAATTGGTGCAGGAAGCGCACACTGTAAGCCATTTTCAAAAGGCGGTTTTAAAGATTGGTAATTATCTTATAATTCTTGCAGTGGCTTTGGTAGCGGTGATTATCACTGTAGCAATCATTCGTGGCGATCCTATTCTTACCACATTGCAATTTGCTTTAGTATTGACTGTAGCTGCAATTCCTGTAGCAATGCCAACTGTGTTATCAGTAACAATGGCTGTGGGAGCGCGTTTGCTTGCAAAAAAGAAAGCAATTGTAAGCAAATTAGTAGCCATCGAAGAATTAGCGGGTGTTGATATGTTATGCGCCGATAAGACCGGTACATTGACACAGAACAAACTTTCATTAGGTGATCCGTTTAGTGTAAACAATATCACAGCCGATCAGGTTATACTCAATGGAGCTTTGGCATCGCGTTCTGATAATAACGACACTATTGACCTTGCAGTGCTTGCCGGAATGAAAGACGATCAGCCGCTGAAAGGTTATAATATGATCCATTTCCTACCTTTCGATGCAGTGCATAAACGTACCGAAGCCACCATCAAAGGTCCTGATGGAAAAGAATTCAAAGTTACAAAGGGAGCGCCTCAGGTAATATTGGCATTGTCTGTAAATGTAGCACAGGTGAAATCCGCTGTTGATAAAGCTGTCAACGATTTTGCAGTACGTGGCTTTCGTTCTTTAGGTGTGGCGCGGGCAGAGGGCGATGGCAAATGGCAATTTCTTGGCGTATTGCCATTGTTCGATCCGCCTCGTGAAGATGCCAAAGCAACCATAGAGACAGCGAAGCAAATGGGCGTAAAAATTAAGATGGTCACAGGTGATGCATTAGCTATTGCCCAGGAAACTGCCAAGAAATTAGGAATGGGAACAAACATTCTTGATGCCGGTAGTTTGGGCGATTCAAAAAAACAAGAGTCCGCAGAGGTTGCTGAATCCATCGAGAATGCCGATGGCTTCGCGCAGGTGTTTCCCGAACATAAATTCCATATAATAGATGTTCTTCAAAAACGTGGTCATATTGTCGGCATGACAGGCGATGGGGTAAATGACGCACCGGCACTGAAGAAAGCCGATTGCGGCATTGCTGTTTCAGGTGCTACGGATGCGGCACGTGCAGCAGCAGCTATTGTGCTTACTACACCCGGACTATCAGTGATTATTGACGCTATCAAGGAGAGCAGGAAAATTTTCCAGCGGATGAATAGCTATGCCATTTATCGAATTGCTGAAACCCTACGAGTTTTGCTATTCATGACACTGGCAATATTAGTGTTTAATTTCTATCCTGTAACTGCTGTAATGATTGTGATGCTTGCATTGCTCAACGATGGAGCCATTCTGTCTATTGCTTACGATAATGTCAAATATAAAAACCAGCCTGAAGCCTGGAACATGCATCTGGTGCTTGGTATATCAACTGTGCTTGGCGTTATCGGTGTCGTCTCCGCTTTCGGTTTGTTTTATCTTGGTGAGCGTGTTTTTCATATTGACCGTGCACATATTCAAACCATGATGTATTTAAAGCTATCCGTAGCCGGACATCTCACAATCTTTCTTACACGCACACGCGGTCCTTTCTGGACAATACGCCCCGCAAAAATTCTATGGATAGCAGTGCTAGGCACACAAATCGTGGCTACTTTAATAGCAGTCTATGGACTATTTATGACTCCTCTTGGTTGGGGTTGGGCAGGCTTTGTTTGGGGTTATGCTTTGGTTTGGTTTCTCCTTAATGACAGATTGAAATTGCTCGCATATCGGATATTCGATCCGGTAAAAGGATAACCGGACATTTGAAATGCCTTGTATTTGTTTGATTTTTTTTAATGGTAATTTAACATTATTTTGATAGATAGCATTATATTCTTAATTATCTTTACCTTTTCAAAATTGAAAAAAGCGAAATGATTCAGGCAAAAGATAACCAAATGGTTGACGAATTAAAAAGATTAAGGAGAATGAGAAAACTTATAGCTTCCGAAATAGAAAACTATGGGCAGGATGATATAGCATTTGAAATGACTGTGATTGATCTGGAAGAATGGCTGCGTGAAACTGATGCTGAAATATCAAAGATAGTGTTGTGAATTTGTATTGATATTTTAGAAGTAGTTTAATATTCTGTTTTTATAAAAGAGTATCCATTTTAAGTTCAACTTCTAACTACCTATATTTCCTCAGAAAACTCTATTAGTTTCTTCCTGTAAGCAGCGAAAACATTAGCTCGCGAAACAAAACCTATGTAGCAATTATTTTCAATCACCGGAAGGTTCCACAAACCCGATGTTTTAAATTTTTCCATCACATTTTCCATGCTCTCATTTGGTGTAACAAATTCAGAAGGCTGTATCATCAGGTCTTTCACCAGTGTTTTTGAATACTCGTCTTTGTTAAACATCACTTCGCGCACATCATCGAGCATGATCATTCCAAGAAAATGCTGCTGTTCATCAATAACAGGAAAGATGTTTCTTTTTGAATGTGCAATTACTTTCACCAGATCACCCAGGGTTGCATTTGTTTCCACAGAGCTGTAATCCTTTTCAACCACATGCGCCACCTTTATAAGCGTAAGGGCAGCTTTGTCCTTGTTATGTGTTATCAGGTCGCCATGTTCTGCAAGGCTTTTGGCATAGATGGAATACTTTTCAAAATAATGAATCGTGATAAACGAAATGGAAGATGTAATAATGAGTGGGATAAATAATCCGTAACCTCCGGTTATTTCTGCAATGAGAAAGATTGCTGTTAGTGGTGCCTGCATCACCCCGGCTATTAATCCAGCCATTCCAACTAGTGTAAAATTACTTTCTGAAAGCTTTATCCATGACAAATTAAAAATATTTATCGCTTTTGAAAAAGCAAATCCTGTGACCCCTCCCATAAAAAGACTCGGTGCAAATATCCCTCCAATACCTCCACTTCCGGTTGTTACAGCCATGGCTATAACTTTAAGTATAAGCAGTGCGACTAGAAATAAAAGAAATATCCTGGGATTATCATGAAGTTGATAAAAGAGGCTGCTGTCGAGCAGTTCATGGGTTTTTCCACTCAAAATTGATTTCATTGCAAAATAACCTTCGCCAAATAGAGGTGGAAAAAAATATATCATCACACCAACGATCAGACCACCGATAACCAATTTTTTGTATGGATTCATTACATTGTGAAAGAGTTTTTCCACACGGGAATTCATTCTTACGAAATATAATGACACCAAACCGGTAAACAATCCAAGCAAAACATAAAATGGTATAGCCCTGAAATCAAAAATATCTTTTACTGTAAAATAAAACTCAATTCTTTCACCTAAAAGGAATGAGGAAACAAGAGTTCCTGTAACGGTTGCTAGCAGTATTGGAATGATTGATGAAGTGGTAAGATCAAGCATCAGCACTTCAAAAGCGAAAATTAATCCCGTTATTGGTGCTTTAAAAATAGCAGATAATGCGGCAGCGGTTCCACAACCAATAAGCAATGTAAGCGTTTTATAATGCAAATTAAAAAGCTGACCAATATTGGAACCAATAGCTGCTCCTGTATATAATATCGGAGCTTCCATGCCCACTGAGCCGCCAAGGCCGCCAGTGAATGAACATGCAACAATGGATGAATAAGTATTATGCCGTTCAATCTTGCTATTCTTTTTTGATATCGAATAAAGTATTTTACTAACTCCATGAGAAATATCGTCCTTTACAAAAAACCGGATAAATAAAACAGTGATAGTTATTCCAACCAGTGGAAGTATCAGGTAGAGCCAGTTTTGTGTATCAAAGTTATTCGAAGTTCTGAAAAGAGCGGCTAGATAATGAACAGACGTTTTGAGTGCCACAGCTGCTAACCCTGCTATCAATCCTATGATAATGCTAAGGAAATAAACAAACTGTTTTTCCTTCAGGTGATGTGTACGCCAGAAATTAAATCGCTTTAAGAATTTTAATTCATTCATGAGGCAAATGTATAATTTTAAAATTAACTGTCGGAATTAAAATAATTAAGATGCAAAATAAAAAGGGAAAAAATTATTAAATCATTTGCTCAAGAAGAAACACTGAAATACCCGCAACAAAACCCACCAATGCAACCCATCCAATCTTTTTCAGATACCAGCCGAATTCTATTTTCTCAACACCCATCACTGCTATACCTGATGCGGAACCTATGATCAAAATGCTGCCGCCCGTTCCAACTGTGTATGCAAGGAATTCCCAAAAACTACTATCTGCAGGATAGCTGTGTAAATTGTACATCCCAATTGAAGCTGCAACAAGCGGAACATTGTCAACTATGGAAGATAACAAGCCTAAAATTATTGCAATAATATTATTGTTCGCAAATGTTTTGTTTAAAAAACCTGCTGCTGATATTAATAATCCTGATGATTCAAGCGCTGCAATACTCAATAATATTCCGAGGAAAAAAAGGATGATGGTGGTGTCTGTTTTTTTCAAAGCCGAAGTCACCGATAAATGTGAACGTATTGTTTCGTCTTTCTTTTTATGGATAATTTCTGTCAGCGCCCACATTATTCCAAGGCTTAAAAGCATTCCCATGTAAGGAGGCAGATTAGTCAGCATTTTGAAAAATGGCACTAAGATCAATGAAATTATTCCAATGAAAAAAATCATCTTCTTTTCAAAATTGCTTGTCATTTGGCTCAATTTGCTTTCCATTACAAGGGTTCTTTCAATTGTTCCCATAACAGAAAAGGACAAAATAAACAGCGGGACAAGCATACAAACCATGCCTGGTAGAAAAAGTTCTGATATAACTTTGGGAGTTGTAACCTGCCCTCCCAACCATAACATAGTGGTGGTTACATCTCCAATCGGCGTCCAAACTCCGCCGGCATTTGAAGCAATCACGATCATTCCGGCAAACAGCAACCTGTCTTTTTTATCAGGGACAAGACGCCTGATAAGTGAAACCATTACAATAGCAGAAGTAAGGTTGTTCAATACCGACGAAAGGAAAAAAGCAATAAATGAAATTATCCACAGAAGATTTACTTTTCTTTTTGTCCTTATCCTGTTCGTGATTATATCAAAACCATTGTGGGCATCTATCATTTCAACAATGATCATCGCGGCAAGCAGGAAGAAAAGGATCTGTGCAATTTCACCAAAATGTTTTGCAAGATTATCTGCAACATCATTCGGATTTCCGCTGTATAGAATACAAACCGTCCAACAGGCAACTCCTGTTATCAATGCCGAAGCAGCTTTATCAAACTTTAAAGGTTTTTCAAAGGCGATGGCAAGATAACCTGCAATAAAAATAATTGTGATTAACCAGACTGCCATAGATTAATTTGATAAAATGATGAAGATTTTCTGTTTAATGCCAACAGAATTCAGGACACGAAGATAAAATAATTGACTGGATTAATCAGTTTTATTCTTTATTTTTGCTTCCAATCTTATTATTTTCACCTGTTAGCGCGCGTTTCCCTACGTGTGCCCCAATATTCAAAAGCCATTTTCCGAACCTGCCAGCGTCTTCTTCCAAACCTGCCTCCGTTTACCACCATCCCCATCGTCCCCCATCGTCCCCCATGTCCCCAAAGTCCCTTTTCTCACATATAACTCCTCCGCTGCAAAAAAGGCATACCCCTCCTTTAGACATAGCAACTGCTGTCTATTAAAAATGCAGCTATATTTTTTGTAACTTGGACTAAACCCAAGCCATATCTAATTCACACTTTGAAAT
>CAISZK010000267.1 GCA_903889915.1 uncultured Bacteroidota bacterium | reverse complement strand
TCTTCTATACTTTGCTGGACATACGATTTGGTACATCAATAATGATACGTTGTGTGATTTGTGAATATATTTACTTTGTGCCATGCACAAATTTAATACTTTTCGCCGCAAGCGGCGGGGAATTTACCCGAAGAGATTAAAGAAGTCACCTTTGTAACATCGAAACTTGACACCAATTTTAAATAATCCAACTTTCTTATTAAGGCTATGGGAAAAAGAAAAAAATCGGATGAGGATGAATTGATTATTGTTCGCAAAGAACTTGCTTTTCAAAAAGAAGAGAAAGAGAAACTGATAGCAGAGTTAATCATTGCCCGCAAAGAACTAACCTTTCAAAAAGAAGAAAAAGGAAGACGGGCAGCTGAATTGGGTATTGCCAACATAGAACTTGCTTTTCAAGACGAAGAAAAAGGAAAACGTGCGGATGAATTAATCATTGCCAATAAAAAACTTGCTTTTCAAAATACAGAGAAAGAAAAACTTGCAGATGAGTTAATAATTGCCAGCAAAGAACTTGTATTTCAAAACGGAGAAAAAGAACAACGAGCCGCTGAGTTGATCATTGCTGACAAAGAATTAATTTTTCAACTAGGAGAAAAAGGAAAAAGAGCAGATGAACTTGTGATTGCTGACAAAGAACGTAGTTTTCAAAACAAAGAAAAAGGGAAAAGAGCAGATGAATTAATAATTGCCAACAAAGAACTTGTATTTCAAAACGAAGAGAAAGAAAAACGTGCTGCTGAGTTAATAATTATTAATGAGGAAGGTCGGAAAACAAATGATTATCTGGAAAATTTGTTCAATTATGCAAATGCCCCCATTATTGTTTGGGATACCCAATATAAAATCACAAGATTTAACAAAGCCTTCGAAGCCATTACTGGAAGAATGGAAGAAGATGTAATTGGTAAATCGCTGGAAATTCTATTTCCACTTATTGATAGAGAAACTTCAATGAAGCTGATCAGGAATACCCATGATGGCAATAGAATGGAGGTTGTTGAAATTAAGATTCTTCATATTGATAATTCAGTCAGGACACTACTATGGAATTCGGCAAATATTCTATCGCCGGATGGAATGTTCCCTATTGCCACTATTGCACAGGGTTATGATATCACCGTTAGAAAGTTTGCTGAAGAAGAAATACGTCAATTGAATGTAACTCTGGAAGAGAAAGTAATGGAACGTACTATGCAACTTGAAAATGCAAATAAAGAACTCGAAGCATTCAGTTATTCAATTTCTCATGATCTGCGGGCGCCTCTGAGACATATTGGAGGTTTTATTGATCTGCTGATTAAAAATAATACATCTCAACTCGATGAAACAGGGTTAACCCATTTTGCAGCTATCAGGTTATAAATGCCTGATTTTCGGGCTGCTTAATTTTTTCAGGTGTTATTTTGGGCACTACAGATTTTTTTCGAATAAAGGGTGCGTATTTTAGTTTTAGGACGTCATAAATTTGTTTGGCTTTTTCTTCTGGTTCTGAGCAACGTCTGATTGACACCCATTGTTCTTTGTTGTTTAGAGCAGTTGTTGTAACACACTTTTGTGTATTCATTATCCTGACT
>CAISZK010000266.1 GCA_903889915.1 uncultured Bacteroidota bacterium | reverse complement strand
CCTATTCCAAGTGCGCCTTAATTCCCGTCAGGCGGGATTTGTAATCCCGCCATTCATTAATCTTAGGATTTGAAATCCGGAAAATAATTACCAATTCTGATAACCATCAAGGTTTATCCCCTTACAGGGAATAGGGGCATGATGATGTTGTTGGCTATTGATATGGATCGCCTACGGCGAATTTGGCAGGGGAATTGGATGGTTTTGTTTCCGTTATGTGGTAGAGACGTTGCATGCAATCCCCCATATACGGATCTCATTGACTTCCGAAGCTAACGTGAGGGGGAAACACCCGAGTTTCGTATCTTTGTAGAACTCTTTGCAAGGCCGAATCGAAAACTGTTGCTACTGAGCACGAGCGCAATCCTGGTTGAGATGTTTGTGATGACTTAAGTGGTGGTTCTTATAAGGAAACCCCGTTCAGAATATTTTCTTATGCCGAAAGCACATCTCCAAAGAGTTTTAATAAATGAGAAATATTATGGAAGAAAAAGAAATTACGATGGAAGTTGTCAATCCCAAAGCCGCGGGTGTTGATATAGGCAGTCGCTCGCATTGGGTAGCCATTGGACAAGGGCCAAATGACTATCGGGAGTTTGGTGTTTTCAATGAAGATTTATACCAGATTGTTGAGTTTTTTAGAGAAAATGGCATAAAAACAGTAGCCATGGAGAGTACCGGCACCTATTGGCAATCGCTTTACGCAGTATTGATTTCCGAAAACATTCCGGTAATCTTGTGCAATGGAAAATTCACCAAAAACATCAAAGGCAAAAAGACAGATATTCAGGACTGTCAATGGATTCAGAAGCTACATAGCATGGGACTATTGACGGGCAGCTTTTTGCCCGATGAAGAAACCGAACAGCTGCGTACATTTTGCAGGCACCGGGCAGGCTTGCTTGATTCGGCAGCCTCAGCATCAAAAAAAATGCAAAAATATCTTCGTCTTTTGAATTTTCGACTGGATGTTGTAGTGAATGATATTTGTGGTTTAACAGGATTGAGCATTATAAAATCCATTTGCCAAGGCCAGACGGACGCAGCAAAATTAGCATCACTGCGTCATGGCAATTGCCATAAGTCGGAACAGGAAATAGCGAAAGCATTGCATTCGAATGGCAGAAAGGATTACTTGTTTGCATTGAACCAAGAATTAGAAATGTATGAGCTGTTTCAATCAAAAATAGTGCAATGTGATCATGAAATCGAAAAAATGCTTTCGCAAATTATTGATAATGATGACGATAAAAAGCAACATCATATTGATTCAAAACCACATAAAAAAATCAATAAAAACACGCCCAAAAACATCGACCTGAACCTAAAGTCGTATCAATATTTCGAAGGAATTGATTTGATGGCCATTGAAGGAATGAGCTATTCCACGGTATTGGCTATCATGAGCGAAGTGGGACTGGAAGGAATCAAGAAATTTCCGACAGCAAAGCATTTTTCGAGTTGGCTCAGGATATCACCAAACAATAAGATAAGTGGTGGTAAAATACTCTCCAGCAAAGTGCCACGCGGAAGTAACCGGTTAAAAACAGCGCTCCGAAATGCGGCCAATGCCATTGGAAATCTTAAGGATTCAACACCACTGAGAGATTTCTTTCAAAGAATCAATTTCAGAAAAGGCAGAGTATCAGCTATAAGTGCAACTGCCCGTAAATTGGCAGTAATTATTTGGAATATGATTGTAAAAGGAGTCCCTTATCACAATCCAACAGAATATCTGTTTCTCGACCAAAAAAGAAAGTTAGGTTTAGTAAAGCGCATTCAAAAACAAATTACTAAATTTGAACTCAAACCAACAGACTTTGGTTTTGTAACCGATTGATTATGTATGATAATAGAAAACGTTAGTCAGAAATTAGTTATAAGTTCTGGTACTACTACTGCAACAACCAATAATTTTACAATTGCTCCAGGCGGATCCATACAGTTAAGCGGAACTGCTACCTTAAACATTACAGGCAGGACCATTACGATGGGTGGGGCTACTGTTGGTGATGGCAGGGGCACAACCATCAACATAGCCGGGACAGCTACATTGACAACCACATCAGCTAATGTTTTTACCTTCAATGGCGAAGGAAATTGGACTGGGAACAACTATAGTTATCTTGGCAATTT
>CAISZK010000265.1 GCA_903889915.1 uncultured Bacteroidota bacterium | reverse complement strand
CATTTTCTTCATTTTACATTTTACATTTCTTGTTTTCCATTTTGCATTACTTCTAATTTTCAGTCATAAAAAAACCCTGGAAAGTTGAAGAAAAACTTTCCAGGTTATGACGACTTTCAAAGTTTACAGAACCTGGAAAGTCTTGTTGAAAAATAATATCAAACAGTAAAATCAGGCAGCAGTTTTAAAATTAATAATTTCAAATTCCACACCTTTCTCCATTGTTTTAGCGGCTCTATCCAGTAGCAACCCTGTTGTTTCTTCAGTTAAATAAAAATCCCCACAATTCTTACATACCATTGCCGGAACATTTTTGAATATAATGATCACACCATCCCGTTCCAAGGTGAATGTAACAAGTCCTTGTTCCGTATTTCCGTTTTTGCAAATTACACATTCCATAAAAGCTATTTTTTTCGTGTTATAAAATCATTTTCCCAAGTATCACCTGAAGGTTCGTAAGCTGTAATAATTATAATTGTATTTTCATCAAAATTCTCGCTGCAAACTAAATGTAATGGCCTCGAATTACAAATGGCAAACAATAGTTTACTCGAATAAGGTTTATCATCCGGATATTCTGTTATTATCACTCCTTGATTCAAAATGAACCTGACATCTTCAACATCAATGTCACGAAGAAACATTTGTTTCACGGCATGATTTGAGAATATTATTTTTTTATCTGTCATTTGAATTTTTAAAATTTATTCTAATTCAATTGGCTGTTTAAAACTCATACAATTCCTGATCATTTCTAACCTATTCTCTGTTTTCAAAACACAAAGGTAGAAATTAAAATCTTTTCAATTTCAAAAACTTTCTATAAAAATGAATGAAGACATCAAGTGATACAATATTAAAAAGCAAAATATCCTGTGACAATAACTTGTTTCAATAAGAACTTTTACATTTTACATTTCTTGTTTTCCATTTTGCATTACTTCTAATTTTCAGTCATAAAAAAAACCTGGAAAGTTGAAGAAAAACTTTCCATGTTATGCAATGATCAATTTGCTATTATTGCAGCACTATCTTTTCCGTATAACTTTTTTCTTTGCCTACCAATCTTACAAAATAAATTCCTTTTGAAAGTTCTGACAGGTCCATGCTATAAGATGAATGCATTTGAACAGTTGGCATAGAATAAACTTTTTCTCCAAACATATTGTAGATATCAATCACTGTTGGTTGCTCTTTGTTGCCGGTTATTTCAATTGTGAATTTACCGTTTGAGGGATTTGGATACACTTTCAGATTTCCTGAAATGCTGGTCTGGTCATTAACACCCTCGATATAATCCAAAGTATTCAGTGTGGTATTGGTTGCAATAGGGGCATTGTAATCAAAGTAAATATTGGCTCTGTTCCTTATTTGTGTCCCTGACGGTAATCCAGCATTTAATTTTACTTTAAACCTGATAGCGCCATGACTTGCTGCTTCATTGCTGCTGCTGTCGGGAAGTTGTATGTTATAAAAATTAAACTTAACTACTCCCGGAGCAAGCCATTCAGGACTTACAATATGACTGGTTCCTGTTATCACCAATGATTTCGGATCAATATTGCTGTTAAGAGTGTCAATTATGCCAATGTTATAGGCATCTATTGTTCCCGTATTCTGGAAGTGAATTGTATAACTCAAATCACCGGTGTTTAATGGAATAAGTCCATCGGGACTGATACCTTTTGGAGACACTTCTTTCACATTAGGATCATAAGAATTCATCACAGGCAAACAAACTGAGTAATCATTATTGCCGGGGTCAATATCATTCGTTGGGACGTTGGTCATAATTCTAAAACATAAAGTATCTGTTACTGTTCGGCTGGTTCTAAATTTTCAAATGCTAATAACAACTGATGGTTAAAAAAAAATCACAGTAGGCCATCAAATGAATTGCAAAAGTATAGAATTTTGCAATTGAAATGGAGACACTACCTGGTTACATACT
>CAISZK010000264.1 GCA_903889915.1 uncultured Bacteroidota bacterium | reverse complement strand
TTGATTGCCACGATGAATGTGAATGATGAAATTTATGTAATAAGAGGTTTCAGGGATACCCTGATTAATTTTTCAAAAACGATGGAGCGTACATTGGGCAGTTGCGAATTACTGCCTTTGACCAATACCGTTCAATTTGATGATTATTCAAAGTACTCATACCATTTGCCGGATATTGAAGAAAAATCACACCGCATCGAAAAAATTTCTTCTGCGGATTTGAAGAATGCATTTGATTTGGGAGTAAGGCTTGTTAAACCGTAATTAAGTGAAAATTGAAAGAGATTTAAAAACAAGGCAAAATAAAATACCATCGCAAGCTTGCTGAGGAGCGCCCTCATAAAATAAATTTCATAATAATTACCCTCTCCATTCTCTTGTTAATATCACTCCCCATATCTCAATGGGATTCCTTTTTTTACTAATTTAGCCCCAAATTAATCTCAGGCATTTTATGCTAAAAGATTATTGACTCATGACTATTGACCAATGACTATTGACTATTGACTATTGACAAATGACAAATGACCACTGACTTTATAACAATAAAAGACCGCGAAATAAAAGGCGCTCCCTCCACTGCAAGAGTTGAAAAACGACATGCCGAACTGCTAAGCCAGGAACCTTATATTGATTCAGAAAGAGCCGTTTTATTCACCAATTATATTCGTGAACATTCCGATGAACCCCGCTATCTGAAAGCAGGAGGGGCTTTGAAGCATATATTCTCCAATCTCACTGCAAAGATATGGGATGATGAATTGCTGGTTGGAAATATCTCCCGCTATTTCAAGGGAACGCAGGTGTATCCTGAATACGAAGCATGGATGCTTGAAGGATTTAAAAAAATAAAGCGTGAAGAAGAACGCTACATGGAAGGCACCCTGCAACAGAAAAAAGATGACAGGCTGGGCATTTACCTGATCAGTCCCGAAGACAAAAAGGAGATACTTGAGGTTGCGAAATACTGGGAAAACAAAGACTGGCGTACACTTTCAGAGATAAAGCTCAGAGCTTCACACAGCGATTTTGAACAGGTTGAAAAATGGATGCAGCAACTGGTATTTCTGCGTTTCATGTTCGATGTTCCCGAAGGCCGTGTGATCGTGGATTATCAGAAAGTAATTGATGAGGGTATTGAATGCATCATCATTCAGATTGACGAAAAAATTCTTAAACTTGAAAAAACAAATTCTGCAAAGCTTGAGTTTTATCAGGGAATGAAAATGGCGCTTGAAGGCGTGATCAGTTTTGCTGAAAACCATGCTGTCGAAGCTGAAAAACTCGCAGCGAAATGTGAATGCGTTAAACGTAAAAATGAATTGCTGGAGATAGCACGTATTTGCAGAAAAGTGCCACGTAAACCTGCCGACACATTCAGCGAAGCCATGCAGTCTTTCTGGTTTGTGCATGTCTGCCTTTTCATTGAACTCAATGGGCGCGGCATTTCACCGGGTCGTTTTGATCAGTACATGTATCGTCCGTTTAAAAATGACAGATCAAAAGGGAAAACAAACGATAACGAAGCATTGGAATTACTGGAGTTGATGCGTATCAAGTGTGCTGAAATTACACGTGCCCATGCAATGTTCACAGAAGCATATCTCGGCGGAAGCGTTTACCAAAATCTTACTCTTGGCGGTGTTGACAAAGACGGAAACCCATGCAGTAACGAACTTTCGGAACTGGTGCTTCTGTCAGGCATCAATGTGAAGACATGGCAACCCACCATCTCAGTTCGCTGGACTGACAATATGGATCATCAGTTCAAACACAAAGTGGTTGACTGCATCAAAGCCGGTTCAGGTTATCCTGCATTGTTCAATGATAATGTCGCAATTGATCGTTTCATGAAAACAAGCGGGGCCACTATTGAAGATGCCCGTGACTGGGCTCCATGCGGTTGTGTGGATATGCAGATCAGCGGAAAGCGAATGCCCATGTATGCTGTGCCTCACACCAACAATCTGAAAATATTTGAGCTGGTGATGAACAATGGAGTTAATCCTGTGACCGGTGATAAACTCATTGAAACCGGTATTGACATTGAAAAAGCTGGTTATGATGAGATCGTGAATGAATTTAAAAAGGCAACGGAACACATCATCAAACGTGAAGAAGAATACTGGAACGACATCATGATCGTGCATAATGAAATGGGCCTGGTGCATCCTTTCATGACTTCCCTGCTTGATGATTGCATTGAAAAAGGAATGGATTCTTACGAAGGCGGATGCAGGTACAATGATTCCCCTTACGTAATTTCATGCGGGATGGTCAATGTTGCCAACAGTCTTTCCTCAATAAAGAAGAATGTTTTTGAAGAAAAAACAACCAGCATAAAAGAGATCAGGGAAGCAATAAAGGTCAATTTTGCAGGTCATGAAAAGTTGAGGAAACTCCTGCTTGATGCACCAAAATATGGGAATGACAACGATTACGTGGATACTATACTCGCAGATCTTTATACAAACTGGGCGGAGGTATCACAAAAAACATTGAACTGGGTTGGGGAACCCTGGCGTCCAAGTACACTTTCGGTTACAACGCAGGTACTACATGGCAAAGCTTGCGGAGCCACTCCTGATGGTCGTCTTGCTCATGATTATGTTGGCGATGGCGCCTTGTCTGCTTTTCCCGGAACTGATTTGAATGGGCCAACAAGCCTTATCAAATCTGCAACAAAAGTGGATGCAAAGGAATTGCAATCAACTTTGTTCAACATCAAATTCAATCCCTCAGCTATTGAAGGGACTGTGGGCGCTGAGAAATTCATCAAACTGAATGAAGTTTATTTTAAACTTGGCGGTTACCAGGTGCAGTACAACATTGTTGACAGCAAAATGCTCATTGATGCACAAAAGAACCCTGAAAAATATTCCGACCTGATGGTTCGTGTAGCAGGATTTACTGCCCGCTTTATTGACCTTGGACCGGATGTGCAAAGGCAGATCATTGAAAGAACACAGTTTGATGAATAATATTTTTTGCCTGAATTTTTATACTTTTTCTTAAATTATTTTATCTATTTTTGGTACTGCCAATTCTAAAGGAAAATACAAATGCAACAAAACACACAAACAAAACTGATCATTGTTGATCCCGACAAATGTACGGGATGTCATAGTTGCGAAATGGCTTGTTCTATCAAGCATTTCGAAATGTGCGGAACAAATTATTCACGCATCAGGGTACATGAATTTCGGGATGTGAATACTTTCATTCCTGTGATGTGCCAGGCATGTGAAGAACCCATTTGTTTCAAAGTTTGCCCAATGAATGCACGGGTTCGCCTGGAAAGTGGCGCTATGGTTACTGAGGATTACATATGTATAGGTTGCAAAGCCTGCATACATGCCTGTCCTTTTGGTGCAGCCATCATGAACCCTGTAACTTCCAAAACCATGAGTTGTGATCTTTGCAATGATGATGAATTGGGTCCATGGTGTGTAAAAGCCTGTACCATGCAAAAAGCATTATCTTATGTTCGTGCAGGTGATGCATCCAAAGCAAGAGGCAGAGAGTGGGCGAAAAGCCTTACGGACGATTATAAAGTGCCGGGCACCAAAGAAGATGATTTCGGATTTTCATTTAATGTTTAACCATAACTAAAAGGAGAAAAAATATGAACGGATCCATGGGACAAAGGTTAAGAATTGATCTTACAAACAGAACTTACGAAATAGAAAAGCTACCTGAAAGTTATTACAAAAAATGGATAGGCGGACGTGGAATGAACTCTGAAGTGGTTTATCACGAATCCTTCCAGGGTATGGATCCTTTTGATCCGGATAATCCTTTATGCTTTGGCTCCGGACCATTGGTAGGTTCATTTGCCCCTCTGTCAGGAAGAACAACGATCAGTACACGATCACCAATGACCTGTTCAAATATGGGTACGGGAATACACGGCCATGGCGACACCAATATGGGAGGTGGCTGGGGACCTATGATGAAATACGCAGGCTTTGATCAAATCATTGTAAAGGGAAAATCTGAAAAACCTGTCTATGTTTTTGTTGATGATAACAAAATAGAGTTCAAAGATGCTTCACATTTGTGGGGTATCGGGACCAAGAAAGCCACAATGAAAATCCTGGAAGAACTGGGCGATCATGATATTCGTGTAGCTCTCATTGGTCCTGCAGGAGAAAAGCTTGTTCGTTTTGCATGTGTGATGAATTCATTCAGTGCATCAGGAGGAAGAACAGGAATGGGTGCAGTAATGGGTTCTAAAAATCTGAAAGCAATAGCTGTCAGAGGAACTAACCCGGTTAAAATTGCACATCCGCAGGAATTCATGAAAGCATCATGGGCGTTGCGTGAAAAAATACACAATTCACCTTCGGCCATTCGCAGGAGAGCAGAAGGTTCATTGGATCTTTTCGATGTAGGCAATGCCATTGGCATAAATGCTCATAAGAACTGTTCAACCGGCTACATGAAAGATATAGAAACACTCTATGGTGGGATGCAATGGGCAAATGAATTTCTTTTCAGAAGAAAAGCCTGCTGGTCCTGTCCTGTAGGCTGTGGAAGATATACCTATATTAAAGAGGGAAAATATGCCGGGTTTAATTGCGGTGGTCCGGAAATGGAAAGCCTTTGCAACCTGGGACCTCGTATAGATTCTGAAGATATTGCCGGGGTAACGGTAATGTGTGGTATCGTTAATGAACTGGGAATGGACAGCGTTTCTGCCGGTGCAGCTTTGTCATGGACAATGGAAGCCTTTGAAAAAGGGTATATCACTGAAAAAGATACAGACGGACTTCGGCTTGAATGGGGTGATGTGGATACCTCTATAAAAGTTCTTGATATGATCGCAAAACGTGAAGGTTTCGGAGACCTGCTTGCTGAAGGAAATATCAGGGTTGCCGAAAAATTAGGTGTCGGAATGGATATAGTTCCTCATTGCCGCGGACTTGAACATATCAGCGTTGATCCAAGAGTAGCTCTGGGTTTTAGTCTTGGTTATGCAATGTCAACAAGAGGTTCTGACCATTTAAAGAATTATTCATGTCTTGAATTTCCGGGTTGTGCAAAGAGCCGTGCTTACCAGGTTGATGAAGTACTGAAACCGGCAACTGCTAAAAAGTTCTGGGATAATTTCCCTTCACAGATGACTCAGATTGATACAAAACCTGAACTTTGTAACTGGTCAGAAAAGAATAAATGTATTGCTGACGCTGTTGGCTGCTGTTGTCAGGCAATTGGTTCCTGGGGTGGTGCTGGCACATGGAAAGAAGCTTATGCACCATTGTTAAAGCTGGCAACAGGATTTGATTACAATGATGATGAAATTTTCAAAACCGCTGAACGCATAATAAATATTGAAAGGGCCCATTGGCTGAGAGATGGAAGCGCAATTCAGGATGATACTCATATTGACAGGTATTTTGATGAACCCGTAGCCGGCGGACCTCATAAAGGACTAAAACTCGACAGAGAACAATGGGCATGGGCACAGCAGGAGTATTATGCTCTGAAGAACTGGGATAATTTTGGTTTCATAACGGATGATAAAGCATTGGATCTTGATATTCCTGAAATAATTCCGGATATGGAAAAAGGTAAAAAGATATTTTCAGATTGGGTAATCAAGACAACTGCCTGAAGTTTTTTGTAAAATAATATTCAATGATTAAAAATGGCAATATGCTTTCAGGAATTTCTCAAACTTTGTTTTGGGATGTTGATATTTCAAAAATCGACCCTGCTAAAAATGCCTCATATATTATTGAACGCGTTTTATCAAGAGGTTCCTGGGATGAGTTTAAAAAGTTAATTGATCATTATGGTAAAGAAAAAGTCGCGCAGTATGCAACTAAATTGCGGTATCTTGACAAAATAGTTTTGGCTTTTTGTGTAACATATTTTAAAATTCCAAAAGAAAAATTCAGATGCTATATACTACAACAATCGCAGCCGACACACTGGAATTATTAAAAGAATTAATGAAGAAGCCCTATTTAAAAGGGTTTAATCTAGTGGGAGGCACATCACTTTCGCTACAACTAGGACATCGTATTTCTTATGATCTGGATTTATTTTGTACAGATCCTTTTGACACATTAGAATTAAAAACACAATTAAGTGAGGACTTTCCTATTTTTCAAGTTGAGATGGAGCGCACAAATTCTTTGATCACAACCATTAATAACACAAAAGTTGATTTCATCCGGTTTAGATATGAGTTTTCATATCCCTTGATAATGGAAGGTAAAATAAGGATGGTCAATATTAAAGATATTGCACCTATGAAAATAGATGCAATATCCGGAAGAGGGAAGAAAAAGGATTTTTTCGACTTATACTTTTTGTTGAAATTATTCACATTACCGGAATTACTTACGCTTTATCAGGAAAAATACAAACACACTACAATTTTTCATATAATTAAAAGTATCAATTATTTTGATGATGCAGAAATTGAAAATGATCCAATTGTTGTTGATAGAAAAGTAACATGGCTAAAAGTCAAGAAAACTATAATTAAAGAGATTCAAAAACTATGATTTCATTTGCAAAATTAAAGGGTTAATTTATTTATAAAATTTAAAGGAAATGCATATACTTATCATAGGAAATGGCATTGCAGGAAACCAGGTTGCTTTTAAACTAAGAGAACTTAAATGTGATTGTGATATCACAATTATTTCGGCTGAAAATGGTCCTGAATATGATCCATGCTCCTTGCCTTATTTTGTCAGTGGAGAAGTGGCACGTGATGTTATTTTCAGAAGAAAAATTGAAGATTATAAAGAGAAAAACATTAATCTTGTTGAGAATAATAAAGCCACAGCTATTGATGCTCTTCATAAAAAAACAATCACTGACAATGGGGATGAATTTCAATATGACAAACTCATTATTGCCAATGGCGGCAAGCTTTTTATTCCTGACATAAAAGGAGTAAAAAAAGATGGTGTTTATTATTGCAAACTACTTGCAGATGCTGACAAATTAAACTCCGGTAAAGGAAAAACAGCAGTGGTAATAGGGTCGGGCGCAATCGGAATTGAATCCGCCGAAGCCTTGAAAAGAAAAGGGTTTGATGTTACCATCATTGAATTACTGCAATGGATCATGCCAACAATGTTTGATGAACCTGCTTCAAAAATACTTGAAAAATCTTTGAATAAAAATGGAATACAGGTCATCACTTCTGAAAAAGTTTTAAGCATTGAAGGTGACACAAATGTTAGTGGAGTAATTACAGATAAACAACAAATACCATGTGACACTGTAGTAATAGCTACAGGCATAGTTTTGGATAAATCGTTGGCTGAATCTGCAGGACTTGCAATGGGACGTGCCATTCTGGTCAATGACAAAATGCAGACAAATATTGAAGACGTTTATGCCTGCGGTGACTGTGCTGAAACAATGGAAGTGTTTTCATTGGAAAACTGCAATTACCAGTTAAAACATAATGCTATTGACCAGGCTACGATAATTGCTCAGAATATTTCCGGAAATGATGTCAGTTATCCCGGTTCTTATTTTTATGCAAGAGCTCACTTTTTTAATACTCATGCCTCCTCTTTTGGAAAAACAATGCGTATGCTAAAGAATACTGATAATGTTGAGATCATTGAAGAGGAAAACAATGCTGGTTATCTAAGAGTGATCACAAAATCAGGAATCATTATCGGAGCACAGGCAATCGGGAAATATGCCGATAGCATGGGACTTTTGCTTAGTTCCATGTGGCAGCAAAACGACATCAATGAATTAAAAAACAACTGGCAGAATGTTTTAAAATTAGATTCACCATTCCCCTGGACCTACAGAAAATTGGGTCTTTTACTGGGATTTGGTTATTAAAATAACATTGAACTTTAAACTTTGAACCAACTACAAACATTTTAAACTACAAATACCTTAAACCACAAACCTATGAGTAAAGCATCAGAAGAATGGGCCAAAAGGCCTTACGGTAGAGTCATCACGGAAGAGGAAATCAGAAAACGTTCACATCCTGCATGGCCATACATTTATTTAAATCCGGGAACACCCGTTGACCCTGAAAAGGTGGATGAAATCCTTAAAGGGGTTATTGATATCCACATTCACGGAGCACCTTTAGGTGGCTGGCTTGCCGGCAGACCCACCATGGTTGAAACATGTATTGAAGCCAGCGAATCTGGAATGAAAGCGCTCGTTTTCAAAGATCATAATACCATGTGCAACAATTGTGCTATCATAGTCCAGGATTTTCTTAACAGGATGGCAAAGGAAAAAGCAAAAGCCGGAATTGAATTCAAACCTGTTGAAGTTTATGGAGGCATTGTTCTCAACGAAACAGTGGGTGGAATGAATCTGAGGGCAGTTAAAACCGCACTTGATTACGGAAGATGTAAAGAAATCTGGTTGCCATCTCTTGATGCACAACATCAGAAACAGGCAATGGGATTGACCGGAGGTATTTCAGTTACAACAGGAGCCGATGAACTCACAAAAGAATTGAAAGACATCCTTGATCTCATGGCAGATTACAATGGAAATAAAAAAGGAGAAAGAGTGGCTTTATCAACCTGTCATGTTTCAAACGAAGAGAAGGCTGCTGTCCTGAAGTATGTGAAGAAAAAAGGGATGGACATTAAAGTATTACTCGACCATGTGACACAGGAAATGACAATACTCAATCCTGATGAAGCCAAAGAAATGATTGACCTTGGCGGGTATCTTGAATTTGCCGAATGTTCATGCGTTCCCTGGGCTGGTATGCAGGATTGGATCATTGCATTTGATTATTCATTTGCCCTGATCAAAGAACTTATCAAAGAAAAAGGACCCGATCATCTTGTGCTGATCACAGATGCTGGTCAGCCGGGCAATAACCCTGTTCCTGGTTGGAAAATGTTCATCAAAACCCTGCTGGCACAAGGTGTGAGTGAGCATGATATTAATGTAATGGCAAAGGAAGTGCCTGCAATGTTGATTTATGGTTGATACCGGGATCATCACTGAAATAAAGCGTTTCGCCACTCATGATGGCCCGGGAATAAGAACTGCGGTTTTCATGAAAGGCTGTCCGCTTAAATGCAGATGGTGTTCAAATCCTGAAACTATAAACCTGGATCCTCAGCTTTATTTCATTCAGAAAAGGTGTAAGGATTTTGGAGCATGCATTTCAGTATGCCCTGAAAAAGCTATATCCGCTGATGCAAAGAATATCATTCTTCTGAATCGGGAAAAATGTACTGAGTGTTTTCTTTGTGTGGAAAATTGCATGAACAATGCTTTTCAGCAAATAGGAAAAGAATATTCAACAGAAGAAATTATCCGGGAAATAAAAAAAGACATTCCATTTTACGGGAATGATGGTGGAGTAACGCTTAGCGGAGGTGAGCCACTTTTTCAGCACGAATTTTCCTTATCAATACTTAAAAGATGTAAAGAAGAAGGAATTTCAACAGTTTTGGATACCTCCGGTTATGCTACCCGTGAAATTATTGAAGAGATCCTGAAATATACTGGTCTTGTTTTGCTCGATATAAAACACATGGATACCGAAAAGCACAGAAATGAAACAGGAGCCGGCAATGAAATAATTCTTAAAAACGCCGAATTTATCGCGGGGAAAACGAAAATAAGATTTTCATTACCGTTGATACCCGGGTTTAACGATGATGACAAAAACATTGAAGAAACTGCTAAATTTGCAGTTTTTTTGAAAGTAAAATTTATTGACATCAATCCTTTTCATACTTTTGGAGCAGATAAATACGGCTATTTAGGTTTGAGTAATCCTTATCCGATTTATCTACCTTCAACAAAAGAAGATATTTTGAGAGTGAAAAATATAATTGAAAAATATGGATTACAAACAACAATAGGAAGAATGATGTGAAACAACAATCACTTCAAACAACAAACATTTTAAACATTTAAAACAACAATAAACAACATGGCAAATCTACAAACAGAATTTTGCGGGCTTAAAATTAAAAACCCCATTGGCGTTACTTCATGCGACTTTGGAGGACACGACAGATTACTCCGCCGCTGCACAGAACAGGGCATCGGCTGGATCATTGGTAAAACAGTACATAAAATTGACGGACCTCATCGCTGGCCCCGCCCTTATTTCTATTCACTCCGTCGTTTTGGAAACGACATGAAAGATGCATGGATATGCAGTCAGATGTTTCATAACATGACTTATGAAAGATGGTTGAGTGAAGAACTTCCGAAATGTTTAAAGACATGTGAAGAACAGGACGTCCTTTATATAGGTTCCTGTTCTGGCATAGGTGCAGATCCTGAAACATGGATACCATTTCTCAAAGATATGGAAGCTGCAGGAGTGAAAATGGTGGAACTTGATACCGGTGGACCGCATGCAACTTTTGGTGCTGTTGATGCTCACAAGGATGTTGGTGCTCCACTTGCAATGGATCCTGAAACAGCTTACAAAGTTACCAAAGCCTGTGTGGATGCTGTGAAGATCCCAATCATGTTTAAAATGACTCCACAGTGTGTGAATATGGCAGGCGTTGCACTTGCAGTAGAAAAAGCAGGTGCTGCTGCTATATCAGCAAACAATGCATTCTATGGTGCATGGATAGATCATGAAACTGCAAGCTTTTTCGGGGTGCCTTCTTCAATGGGTGGTCTCATTGGACGTCCCTGGCAGCTTTTCTCTCTTGCAAAAGTGATGGAAATAACTGCAACGGTAAAGATACCTGTGCTCGGTGGTGGCGGCTCATTTACCTATGATGACTGTGCCCGTTATTTGATGGCAGGTTGTGGCATTGCCGGTTTATGTTCTTCAATTTATTCCCGTGGAGTGGGTGTTTTGAAAGAATGCATTGATGGTTTGAATGAATTTATGGACAGGAAAGGCTACCAAAACATAAAGGATTTTCAGGGTATCGTAGTGAAAGATTTTCAGTACCTCAGAGAATGGAAAAGAGAAAAACAAATGGCTGACCTTACACCTGTCATCCCGCGTTTTAATGAAGAAAAATGCAACATGTGCGGGATATGTGTCACTCTTTGTCCTTATGGCGCATTAGCCGGAGAAAAGAAAACAAATAAAATCCCGGAACTCACAAGGGAGTATTGTTTTGGCTGCGGATGGTGTAATGGTCATTGCAACAGAGATGCAATTGAGATGATACACGTTGATTCCAATGAAGTAGTTTGGAATGGCTACGGTACAATCAAGGATTGGGTAAAGGAAGATTAAAGGGTTAAAATGTTTGTGGTTTGTAGATAGTCGTTATTGAAAAAATGACAATTTTCTGCTAACCACAAACCACCAATAATGACAGCATTCACCTCAGCTTTTGAAGTAACAAAAGTCAGCAAAGGAGATTCCACACTGACTTCTGTTCAAATTGCTCTTGAGATGCCTTATACCATTGTTTCAAATGGCATAGATATTTCAACACTCATGTGCAGTCCTTCGGATATAAAGGAATTGACTTTTGGTTTTCTTTATAATTCCGGCTTTATCAATAGCAGCGCTGATATTTCATCTTTTAATTTGAATGAGGATAAATGCATTATTGACGTTTCATTAAAAATTGATATCAATGCAAAAAATCTTAATGATACTAAGGTTCTGAACACAGGAGTGAAACAAATTTATACCACTTTTGGGGAAAATAATTTCTCACCACTTGATTTTGATTTCCGGGTGGAAAAAGAAAAAATTTCTGATGCAATAAAATGGTTTCAATTCAGGTCAGTTATTTTCAAATCCACGAAAGGCGTTCATTTTTCAGCTTTGAGTTTGAAAGGTGAAATGCCTGAAAAAATATTTGAAGATGTAGCAAGGCACAACGCAGTGGATAAAGTGACAGGAAACGCTTTAATCCGGCAATTTGATTTTTCGAAAAGCCTGTTATTTTGTTCGTGCCGTATCTCTTCAGAAATTTTGAATAAAGCCATCAGGTGCAAAATTCCTTTCGTAATATCTTTTCATTCCCCCACTCACCAGGCCATATTATTAGCAAAAAAAATGAATGTCACTCTGATCGGTAATTTAAAAATGAACGGTTTCATAATTTACAACTGTGCTGATAGAGTCATTGATTGAGGAATGAATAATTATCATCAACTTTTAGCAAAAAATTAGTTAGTAACATGGGAATAATTGAGTCTGTTCAAATAATTTGTTTCTTGCCTCTATGTAAAAAACACAAGATAGTTGCCATTTATAATTATATTGTAGAATTAACATTTTAAATTATGGCATTGAAATAGAGTGCATTATAAATGTTAATTCATTTCGTAAACTTCTTTTTGCACAAAGGAAGCTTCCTAAGCAACAAAGGAAGCTTATGAAGGAAGAAAGGAAGGCTCATTTATTACTTAACAACTTTATAAAGTAGCAAAGGAAGCTTATGATGGAACAAATGAGTGCTGATTTATAATAAACCATCTTTATGTAGTAACAAAGGAAACTTAGGAAATTAAAAAGGAAGCCTGATTTGTAACAAAACACTTCATTGTAGTTTCAAAACAAAAATGAAATTCAACAAAATTTGATGACATCCTTGTTTATAGGACTGTAAATGGTGTTATTGCAACCTTTTTTCCTCAGCTATCAATTCCTGTTGCTTTCGAACAATTGAGCGAAAATTAATGAAATAATATTGGGAAGTTATTTTGAGAATTTCACGAAGTGCCTTACCAACTTAAAAATTTCAAAATAAAGCTTGTTGCGTTTTTTTGTTATTTTTGCAATAATCTTTGTAATGAAAATGAAAGGTGAAGACAAGTATTGGACAGAAGTAATTCTACCCAAAAAGGGCAATTTTGATCTGCGACTACACGAATTATGGCACTTTAAAGACTTACTCTCATTATTGGTAAGGCGTGATTTTGTTTCGGTTTACAAACAAACTGTTTTAGGCCCTGCCTGGTATTTCATCCAACCGCTTCTCACTACTTTAATGATGTGGGTTGTTTTTAGTAAAATCGCCCATATCTCAACCGATAGTTTACCTCCTGTTTTATTCTATCTCATAGGCAACATTGCCTGGAGTTATTTTGCAGCCTGTTTAAATAAAACTTCAAATACTTTTATTGCCAATGCCGGAATATTCGGTAAGGTATATTTTCCGAGACTAATTATTCCTCTTTCAACAGTGGTTTCAAGTCTCTTTGCTTTTTTCACTCAGCTTATACTTTTTGCAGGCTTTCTGATCTACTATGTTTACCAGGGCTTCGATTTCCATGTAAACATTGGTCTTTTAGTCATCCCATATTTTATTTTTCTTATGGCATTGCTTGGCCTGGGAATGGGTATTATCATATCATCACTTACTACCAAATATCGTGACCTGTCATTCCTTTTGGTTTTTGGTGTTCAACTGTACATGTATATTACACCCGTGATCTATCCAGTTTCAAGTATCAGTGTCGAATTGAGAAAATATATCCTGCTCAATCCCATGACTTCAGTCATCGAAGGCTTCAGATATGCTTTTCTTGGCAAAGGTATGCTTGATTTTGGGCAGATCATGTACACAACAGTTTTTTCAATAGTTGTACTGTTGATTGGCGTACTTATTTTTAATAAAGTTGAAAGAAATTTTATGGACACAGTTTAAGTGTGTCTTCGGTATTTTTGAATTTACAAAATGATAGTCATCAAGGTAGAAAATCTGAGCAAGCAATACAGGCTGGGCGTTGTCAGCAGTAAAACTCTTGCTGCCGATGTCAACAGGTTTTTGGCAAAAGTGAGAGGGAAAGAAGATCCTATGATGACTGTGGGTGTTGAAAACCGTTTAAATACTGTTGATGGTGATTATATTTGGGCGCTGAAAGATATCAATTTTGAAGTCAACGAAGGCGAAGTTCTCGGAATAGTTGGTAAAAATGGTGCCGGGAAATCAACAATTCTAAAAATTTTATCAAAAGTAACAGCTCCAACAACAGGGAGTGTGAAAATAAAAGGACGTATTGCAAGTCTTCTCGAAGTTGGCACCGGGTTTCATCCGGAGCTTACCGGTAAAGAAAACATTTTCTTAAATGGCGCCATACTTGGAATGACGAAAGCTGAAATTCGCAGGAAGTTTGATGAAATTGTGGAGTTTTCAGGCGTCGGCAAATATATTGATACCCCCGTCAAACGCTATTCCAGCGGGATGTATGTTCGGCTTGCTTTCGCAGTTGCCGCTCATCTCGAACCCGAAATACTCATTGTTGACGAAGTACTTGCTGTCGGTGATGCTGAATTTCAGAAAAAAGTACTCGGTAAGATGAAAGATGTTAGTAAACAGGGACGGACTGTTTTATTTGTAAGCCATAATATGGTAGCTGTAAAAAGCCTTTGCACCAAAGGAATTTTATTGGAGAACGGAATGATTAAGGAACAGGATTTAATCGGCCCCATAATTGACAGTTATTTAAATCAGTTTGCCGGCAAAGGAATTATCAATAATGAATGGACCAAAAGCAATGCTCCGGGTACGGATATTATTAAAGTTAAAAGCGCCTATGTGGAATTTAAAGGTTCACATATCACAGTAAATACTCCATTCAATATTATCACTGAATTCTGGTGTGAAGAAGAGGGTTTTCCTGTTAATGTCAGCATGGTGTTGTGGGATAAAAATCAAAACTGTGTCTTTAATATTTCTACAGAAAATATCGAACTTGAAAAGGGTTTGCATAAGGCGACATTTAACATTCCTGAGCAGTTGATGAACGATGGCTATTATTATGTCCAGAATTATTTTGTCACTAATTCAACTCCGCATTTTATTCATAATGAAGCTAACGCTTTTGAAATTATTGATGATAGAGACAATACCGATTGGTATGGTAAATGGATTGGAGCGGTCAGACCCAATTTCGTCAAAACAGAACTTTTATAATAGTGAAAATTAAAAAACATTTTCTGCAGACGATACTTCTATCCGTTAATCAGCCATTTTTCGCCCTATAATACTCTCGAATCTGCATTACCTTCCAAAATGCCAGTTGCCGAAAAAGTAGCTGAACAAATTCTTTGCCTGCCAATTTATCCTGATCTGGATATTAAGGATGTCAAAGAAATATGCCACATCTTAACGGAAAAGAAATTTTAAGGGGATTGCAACCGAAATGTTTTATCACCACTGTATCCACTGTGATGATCCATCAGAAGTGTAATGAACCACATTATTTGCAGCAACGCTAACCGTGGTGCTTCCGCAAGCAGAGCCAAGATTACATAAGGTGTCAGTGCCTGCGGCATTCAGATTGATCGCTGCTCCTGTAGTATTCCTGACAATTATTATTGTTCCTGCTTCAACGCTGTTTGCAGCAGGCAATGTTGAAGCACCATTACCTGTGAGATTAATAAAGAAATCTGAAGATGTCATATTGACTGAACTTCCGGATCTGTATTTTCCCGCGAAACTTCCATTGACAGACAATGTGCTTAATGGAGAGTTGTCTGCGATTCCGACTTTAGCTGAAGAAAAATCTCCATAGATGAGAGGAGGGTTCAATGCACTATTGGCAATGTATAATTTATCCGAACCCGATTCAAGATAACCGGCTTCGTATCCAATGAAAACATTTCTACTGCCGTTGTAATTATTCCTGCCGGCACGTGCACCAATACTTGTATTATCTGAGCCGGATGTAATTCCCAACAATGACGAATCACCCACTGCAGTGTTTTCAGAACCGGTTGCGAAATAAAGCGACATGTATCCTATAGCAGTGTTGAAGCTTCCACTTGAATTATCAAATAAAGCGCTGTGCCCAATTGCGGTATTATAATATCCGGTAGTGTTCGTATATAGGGAGCTATGACCGCATGCAGTATTAAATTCACCGGAAGTGTTTGAAGCAAGTGCGCCATAACCAAAAGCTGAATTTTGGTTTCCCGTGGTGTTGTATAAAAGTGAATGAAAACCTGCTCCGGTGTTTTGTTCCCCTGTGGAATTGGTGCCTAATGAAAATGCTCCGATTGCAGTATTCCAGTCACCGCTGGTATTCATACTTAAAGTATGTAATCCAATACCTGTATTTTCATATCCGGTGGTATTTCCCATCATTGCACCTACGCCTACTGCAGTATTTCTATAACCTGAGGTATTTGAAAATAATGAACCTTGTCCAACAGCAGTATTCCAGTAGCCTGTAGTATTTGAAACGAGAGCATTTGAACCTGTGGCTGAGTTCAAAGTGCCTGTTGTATTACTTTTAAGAGCACTGTTCCCAATTGCAGTATTTTCAATTCCGGAGGTATTAAAAAAAAGCGACTGATAACCTACTGCAGTATTATAGTTTCCTGTATTTGCATAAAGGGCCTGGTAGCCTGTTGATGTATTATCGAATCCGCTTGTGTTGCTAAATAATGATTGATACCCAAATCCTGTATTGCTGTTATCAGTATTGGCATTCCCCGATTGATAACCTAAGAAAGTAGGACCATGAAAGTCTATTCTTCCTGACTTTTCATTTTTCACTCTGAAATTAAGCGCAATTGTATCGGTTGTTCCGATGAAATTTGTTCCATCAATGGTTTGACCGTTTCCCAGAGTAGACCATGAGACAACATTGGATGCATCTCCTGAAGTGATCAATCTGATCCAGACAGGTGTCAGAGGCGTACCCCCATTATAATAAAAGCCGGGAGTAACATCGAATGGTGTTGTTCCTGCTGTTGCGATATTATACACCAATAAACTTGTAGCAGGATTATGGATGGTGTTTGCATCATCAGTGCCGGTTAAATTTACACGGGGTATTAGCAAACCTTTGTTGGGTGATTGAACTTCGAGCATGGCTGAAGAATCAATCGTTATGATGGTTGGACTTATGCTTACTCCCTGCGCTTGTAATGATGCCTGATTAAACGGAAAAAGAAAAAACCCCATTCCAATAATCAACCCTGCAAGAGATGGTCTTTCTCTTTTTGCAAAAGGAGTCTTACATAGAAAGAAAAAAATAAATTTCATCATTATCGGTTAATTGTTTCTATCAATGTAGTATCAACATTCATTACAGAGTTGCGCTGATTATTTACCAGGTGTTGCTAAATAGTAGTAGGGTTTTTAAGTTTGTCTAAATAATTTTCTCCATCAAAATTTATCAAAATGTAATGTCTTTTCAATAAAAGAGGATGGAGCTATGAACTCCATCCTCTTTGAATGTTTGGTATTTTAAAAATGGAATGTAGCTATGATAGCATTGCCTGACCACATATTTTCAATATCAAGTGAAGTTGTTGATCTTCCTGCAACGTCAACCGTGGTTTGTGTTGCAGAACTACTTGATGAATTCCACGATTCAATGGTTTGCGAGCCTTTACTTGTTTTATAAATGCTCAAACCGTAGCCTAATTCAAAGCCCAGTGAAAGTTTGGGTAAAACAAAATATTCAGCGCCAATAAAACAACGTGCGCCAACCTGAAAATAAACACCATTGTTTATGTCCAAAACTCTTGAACTGGTAGGGCTCGAAGTATATCCGGGTGTGCCTGCAGTCCATGGATAATCGGTTGACATCGGTGTAGTATTTGTTGAAGAGAATGCATTTCCGTAGGTGAATTTGTTTCCGCTTCCGCCAAATCCAACCAATGCGTCAGCTCCATAAAAACCCTGCAATCTTGTTTTCCCTCTTCTTTTTTCAATTCCAAGTCCAAATAGAAAGTCGGAACTATGGGTTACCCATTTATCCTGAACATAGTCAGGTGTTGCAGGTACAGGAGTTTCATCTTTTACAACATCATTTTTGTCAGAATTCGAATAAAAGCCTACTCTGAACTTCACTCTGAAAGCAGTTTTTTCGTTCAAAAAATACTTTCCTGTTAAGGAAATGGGAGAGTTTTTCAAAACACCGGCTGTTGGAGCAGCTCCGCCAAACAAACCACCTATATAAACTAAAAATGGTGTAGCATCAACGCTGATCGCCCAATCCTTTGGTTCAGGGAGTATCGGAAATCCCTTTTTGGTTTTCAAATCCTGGCTTGTTGCACTACCCAGCACCAAAGCCAGACAAATAAAAGTAATGATCTTTTTCATAGTAATTTGATTTTAGTTATTAATTAATTTGGCTGTAAATGTATAAAAAAATATTTTTATAGACAGACATTTCTGATGATAGTGAAAAATAATTCTTAAATTTTATCATGATTTTAGTTCAGGTTTACTAATTTTAAAAGGGTATCAGGGTAATATACATTTGACTAAACTGAACAACCTATTGCACGAACTGAAAAATCCTGAAAAATTACCATTGCAAATCTGTTTAGAACAAGTATATTTGCAGACATTAAAAGTTAGCT
>CAISZK010000263.1 GCA_903889915.1 uncultured Bacteroidota bacterium | reverse complement strand
CCTCGCTCTTATGGAGAGCATCAAGTGTCTTGTTCGTCATAAAACAAATCTTGATGCTTTTTCTTTTGATTTTACAATCCCCTCTGGAAAGTTTTTTACATACCTTTGTTAACTACTTTAAATTTTTACCGAACTATTGATAAATGGAAGCTTCTTTATCAATTTGTCTTTGTCAATCATCATGATCAGCATGATCATTAAGAATGGCAATGCCGGCACTTTATATCTCACCATTGCTCCCATCACGGGAGTGATAAGCCCGGTCAGTACATACATGCTCACAACTGCAAACAGGCAAATGTAAAAAATACTTTTATTCACTTGCCGGAAATCAATAAAAACTATGCTTAGAATAAGGATGACAAGAATAAGTAAATTTTCGAGAGCAGCCATCAAAATTAAAACGGAATTGGCTTCAAAAATGAATGGTCTGAACATGGTAATATAAAATGCTTGTGGCGCTTCCCTGATGAAGCTCCAGAGGTCAGGTGTGAGAACAGTAATATTAATAAGACTGCCAGAATTCATGAACTTTGCCAGCCCGATAAAATCCCTTTGTTTTGTTACCAGTATATTTAATGCGTCAAATCCGGGAATGATGTGATGAATCTCAAGCCCTGCGATAATGTAAAGTGAAAATACTGTCAGGTATTTTAAAAGAATGAATTTCCCATTGGATTTGCTGACCCACAAATGCGAGATCAAAATCGGAACAGCAATAATAAACACATAAAACTTTGTAAAAAACATCAGAATCAGTGTAACGATGATCCAGAATAAAGAGATCAGATTGAACTTTACAGTTATCCTTGCAAAGTGATAGATCATCATCCCCATTGCAAAGAATAGCATACCTTCTTTCATCACTCCCGAACCCCAGAAGAGTACTGAGGGAAGGAGGAAAATGCCAAACAACAACTCTTTATTTTTATTCCTGATAGAATTGATTGCAGTTTTATAGAGCCCCACCAGCCCTGTAAGTGAGAGAAAACAAATGAACACTGTGTGGACATTGTAATAGCCAAAGGAGAACAACCTCACAAAAGCATTAAACCTGATGATCGTGTGGCTTTCATTGTAGATGTTACTTTCATAAACCCTGAACCAGTTATTCATCAACTTGTAATAATGGTCACTGAAATATTTGCTGTCATTGCCAATTCCTGTCATCATACTCAGGTAGTCAAGTGGCTTTTTGAACAATGCGTCAAACATCACTTTACTGTCATCAAAATATTTGAAAATATCAGCAGTTGCCCGGTCTTTGTAATAGTAAGTATAAATAAGGCTCATGCAAATGCCAGCAAGAATCTTCAGGATGAATATTGCAGAAACAGTTTTTTTTGACAATCCTTCAGCTCTGAAAAAAGGCACTTTCCAAAGAATAATGATGAAAACAACAGTATAGGCTAATGTCAGAATGTACTCCATGAAAATAAAAATGTTTTCAAAGGTAATTATTTTGGAAAGAATGAGTGATTAAGAATTTTGGTTATGAATAGAAGTCTATTGCTTTTTTAAAATGAATTATTATTTTTGCCTCCATTCTGTGGCGATGGAGTTCGCCTTTAACCGCATAATGCTAATAACTCCTACTTTTGCTACTTAAAGGAGCTTTTTATGCATACTGATTACATCCCTCTTGTTGTTGCTGCCATTGTTTTTATTGCCAGCTTATTTTCTGTACGCCTTGGTTTGTCCGTTGCAATTATTGAGATCACTATTGGTGCTATTGCCGGTAATCTTGGCTTAAAAACTGAAGATTGGATGATTTATCTCGCTGGCTTTGGTGGCATCATTCTCACTTATCTGGCAGGGACTGAAATTGACACCAAACTTTTCAGAAAGCATTTTAAAGAAAGTTTTCTTATTGGTATAGCATCATTTTTCGCTCCATTTTTATTGGTGTTTCTTTTCACCTATTTTATTGAAAATTGGACATTGAATGCTTCTATGATTGCAGGTACTGCGCTTTCTACTACATCGCTTGCAGTGGTCTATTCGGTGCTGGTTGAAACCGGTCTCACAAATTCAAAACTCGGGAAACTAATCATGTCAGCAACATTTGTAACCGACATGGGAACTGCATTGGCATTAAGTATTCTTTTCATTAAGCCTAATCTTTACACAGGTCTTTTTATTCTTGTTTCTACTGTTCTCATCATTTTCGTGTATCGTTTTTCTCTTTTCCTTTTGCGAAACAAAACCATGTCAAACAAAGTTATTGAACCGGAAATAAAAATGATTTTTCTGATTCTGATGGCTTTTATGTATTTCGCAAAACTAGGCGACGGGCAGGCAATTCTTCCTGCCTTTGTGTTAGGCATGTTGATGTCGAAGCATTTCAAAGAGCAAAGAAGAACACACAATATAGGTCGAAAACTTCGAACTGTGGCTTATGCCATGATCACCCCCATTTTTTTTATT
>CAISZK010000262.1 GCA_903889915.1 uncultured Bacteroidota bacterium | reverse complement strand
CTCAAGAACTCACCACTTGCTGAAGGCAGGGACGAGATACTCATAGCAGGAGAAAAGGAATTTGAATTTGAAGAATACAACAAGGTTCATGGTGTTCCGCTGATCAAACAGATTGTTGATGACCTCGTGAAAGAAGGAGAAAAAATAGGAGTTGCATTTCCTGTTTTGGCTGAAGTTTAATTCAATTAATAATTATACCTATGGCAGAAAATATTAAAATAGAAAATGGGAAATTGATTGTTCCCGCAAATCCTATCATACCTTTTATCATTGGCGATGGAACAGGACCGGACATCTGGAATGCCTCCGTCAGGGTTTTTGATGCAGCAGTGAAGAGCGCTTATGGCTGCACAAAAAAAGTCTTCTGGAAAGAAGTGCTTGCAGGCGAAAAATCATTCAACGAAACGGGTTCATGGTTGCCTGAAGAAACTTTGCAAAGCTTCAGGAAATATCTTGTAGGAATAAAAGGTCCGCTGACAACACCTGTTGGCGGAGGAATGCGTTCGCTGAATGTTGCTCTGAGGCAGGAACTCGATCTTTACACCTGCTTTCGTCCGGTTAGATATTTCAAAGGAGTTCCAAGTCCTGTGAAACAACCCGAGAAAGTGAACATGCAGATATTCCGCGAAAACACCGAAGACATTTATGCAGGCATTGAATTCATGAATGGCAAACCTGAAACAGAAAGGCTGAAAAGATTTCTGATTGATGAATTGGGTGTGAAATCTATCAGGTTTCCAAACACTGTTTCTCTTGGCATCAAGCCGGTTTCCGTAGAGGGTACTGAGCGACTGGTCAGGCAGGCTATCAAATATGCGATTGAAAACAAACTTCCTTCCGTGACCCTTGTTCACAAAGGCAATATCATGAAATTCACCGAAGGGTCATTCATGAAATGGGGCTATGCACTTGCTGAAAGAGAATTTGAAGGAAAAGTTTTCACATGGCAGCAGTATAATAAAATTGCAGAAAGTAAAGGCGAAGGCGCTGCAATAGCTGAGTTGAAATTAGCTGAAAGCTCGGGAAAACTAATCATAAAGGATGTCATTGCCGATGCCTTCCTGCAACAGATACTCACACGCCCTGCAGAATATTCAGTGATTGCCACACTCAATTTGAATGGCGATTATATTTCCGATGCTCTGGCTGCAATAGTTGGAGGAATCGGTATTGCACCGGGTGCGAATATCAATTTCGAGACCGGTCATGCTATTTTCGAAGCCACACATGGAACAGCGCCAAAATATGCAGGTCTTGACAAAGTGAATCCCGGAAGTGTGATACTTTCAGGTGCGCTTATGTTCACCTACCTCGGTTGGGATGCTGTTGCCGATGCCATTTACAGAGGCATTGAAAGAGCTATTCAAAAGAAAAAAGTGACATACGATTTTCACAGGCTCATGGATGGAGCAACACTGCTGAAGACTTCGGAATTTGGTGATGAAATAATAGCCAATATCTGAAAAAATAGAAAATAGATAATAGAAGATAGAAAATAGAAAATATTCCAGCGACCTATTGGCTATTTTTGATTTAAGATTTTAGATTTAAGATTTAAAAAACTCAATGACAACAAGGGCGCGCAGCTAATGACTAATGACTAATGACTATTGACCAATGACTAATGACCAATGACTATTGACCATTAATTAATAACAATTTAAAAACCAAAAAAAATGACTGACAATAAATTTAATTCAAAATTTGAAGAATCTGTTTGGAATGCCAGCCAGATTGAACCCGCGCTTTTCGACAAGTTCGATGTTAAACGCGGATTAAGAAATAACGACAAAACCGGCGTACTTGTTGGGCTTACCAACATTGGTGACGTGATCGGTTATGAAAAGACCGGCGATAAAGTGGTAGCGATCCCCGGCAAATTAATTTACAGGGGCATAGATATTGAAGATATTGTTGCCGGCTACCAGAAAGAAGGCCGCCATGGATTCGATGAAACAGTGTATCTGTTGCTGACCGGAAAGTTACCAACACGGGAAGAACTGAAGGCTTTTTCTGATCGCCTTGCTTCCCTTCGTGCTTTGCCCGACAACTTTATTAATGATATGATATTAACCCTGAAAGGCAGGGATGTGCTGAACATGCTTGCACGCTCTATCCTGGCTTTATATACGCTGGACGATAATGCGGACGACATCTCTCTTCCGAATATGCTCAACCAAACAATCAATATCATTGCAAAATTCCCTTCCATCATTGCATATTCCTATCAGGCATTAAGCCATGCCTACAAAGGGAAAACACTTTCCATCCGCTATCCGCAGAAAGACCTGAGCACTGCTGAAAATTTTCTTTACATGGTAAAGGGAAGTTCGCGCTACACCAAACTCGAAGCCGATCTGCTTGACCTGGCACTGGTGCTTCATGCTGAGCACGGCGGAGGTAACAACTCCACATTTACAATGAGGGTAACCAGTTCCACCGAAACCGATATTTATTCATCAGTAACCTCAGCGATCGGTTCTTTAAAAGGTCCGTTGCATGGGGGCGCTAACCTTCGTGTGCTGGAAATGATGACGGATATGAAAGCCAACATTACCGACTGGAAAGATGAAAAGCAGGTGGAGGATTATCTCATTAAAGTTCTGCAGGGGAAAGCCAATGGCACATCTGGCAAGATCTACGGAATAGGCCATGCCGTTTACACTATTTCTGACCCGCGGGCAGTACTGTTGCGTGCCAGGGCAAGAGACCTTGCAGTGGAAAAAGAAAAAGTGGATGAGTTCGATCTTTATCAGCTTGTAGAAAAACTGGCGCCTGATGTTTTTGCCAAATTCAAAGGATTTACACAAGAACGCAGAAATTGCATCAATGTGGATTTCTACTCAGGCTTTGTTTATTCCTGCATAGGGATGCCCGAAGAATTATACACGCCTCTGTTTGCCATGGCAAGAATTGCAGGCTGGTGCACCCACCGTATTGAAGAACTGACCTTCACTGCAAAACGCTTAATACGCCCGGGCTTCAAGAGTGTTTACGGAAAACAGAATTATATTCCGATGGAGGAAAGACAGTAGAAATAGAAGATAGATAATAGAAAATAGAAAATAGAAAATATTAGTAGCAATGAATATTGACCAATGACTATTGACCAATGACCAATGACAATTACCTTAGTACAAATATTAAATGAATAAAAAATCACAAATCTTCAATAAAAAAAATCATGGAAACTTACAATGACAGCAGATTAGTAAAAGCTTATGACCACATCATGTCGGGAGACCTGACAGAAGCTATCGTGCTTTTTAATGAATGCCTCACGGACGACCCTAACAATGTTGTTCTGTTGATGGAGGTCGCCAACCTGTATTACATACTTGGCGAAATGAATAAAAGTATTGCAACCTATAAAAATGTGCTGAAGCTCAAACCCGACAGTATCTTTGTTCACTACAGAATGGGTGTTACTTATTACCGTTCAACAAACTTTGTTGCAGCAGTTGATTCTTTCAAAAAAATAATTGAATCAGGAAAAAATTTGCCAATGGCCTACATGTGGCTGGGGCTTTCGTACTACCATCTGGGCAGGGAAGACATGAGTATTAACTGCTATAAAAAACTGGTTGAACTTGCACCCGAAACCACTATGGCCAATTATTACATGGGCATCTCGCTCAAAGCTGCCGGAAAATATGATGAAGCAATTCCGTTTTTCAAAAAGCTGATCACTGACAACTGCCTGCACCTTTCAGCGCATTATCACCTGGGCCGGCTGTACATGAAAGACAATAAATTTGATCTTGCAAAAGAACAGTTGAAAGAAGTGCTGAAACACGATCCGAACAATAAAAATGCTTCGGAAATGCTCGACTATATTTACGATGATCATAAGTTCTGAAAAGAACTAAAAAATCAATAAAAAATGTTCCATCCTTTGAAGGGTGGAACATTTTTTTTGAAGGGAAATTAAAGAAACTTTATTCCTTCACAAACTTTTTCACTACAACTCCTTTTTTCAATCTTTAAAGATCACTTTGCTATTTCCACCTTTCCACTTTTCACATTATAATTATCCAATGCCAGTACATACAAGTATGTTCCTGCTGCATAATCTGAGAGATTTAACTGCAAAGAATTTTCGCCTTTCTTCAATGGATAATCTGCAAGTTGTTTTCCCTGCATATTAAAAAGAAACAAACTCGCTGAATTTTTAAATTCAGGAATATTATAACTTATTGTACAATTTGAATTCGTTGGGTTTGGAAAAGCATTACCAAGTGTAGCTGTTGGAAATAATGGTTCTTCATTTATTCCAAGTGGAATTAAAAGACCCAGACTATCTACCTTAACAAGCCAAACACTACTCCCCCCAATATTATAACTATAGGTTTCGCCTGTCATTACAAATCCTTTATCAGGAGTTGCTTCCACATCAAAAAACCAATCATTTTGCTGCAATGTGCCATAAAACCGCATCCAAAGTGAATCACCATTCGCATCTAATTTAATTAAAAAACCATCCATAGCGCCAGATGTGTAATCAGCATCAGTTCCACCAGTACCAACATATCCACCATCAAAAGTTGGAATAGCCTTTACAAAATTACCACTTGAAATAATGCTGTAATAATTCTTTTGCCAGATTTTTGTTCCGGTTGTATCTATTTTCAGAAAAGAAATTTTATAATCAGAATTTAAGTCTTTATACATGATTGATGCGATATAATTTCCATCATTTGTTGGAACAATACTTGTACCAAAATCATTATCAGTACCTCCATAAGTATTTAACCAAAGAGTTTTTCCCGTACTATCCATCCTGAAAACTATTGGATCTTCAATCCCACTTGCTGTTGTTCGTTTGCCGATTGCAATCAAATCTTTATTTTTAGCCTCAAGAATTTTGTAAATATAACTCATGACATAGGTTTGATTATTTGGATATGGATAAGGTGATAAAAACCATTTTCGCCAAATAATATTACCATTTGAATCAAGTTTCAATATTAGACCACTTAGATTGGCATTATTCCATGAATTTTGATAACCGGCTATGATAATATTTTTACTTTTTGTCTCTATTACTGACCAAGGAATATAAGCGGAATCTCCTAAACACGAAATTCTTTTAGTCCACAAAGTATCACCATTTGAATTTATTTTATAGCATAAGACATCATAATCATATGCATTTATAGGTATTGAATCTTGTACTGGACCCACACAAATATAATTGCCCTCATTTATTTTACACATATCCTGAAATAAATCCCAAAAAAAGTATCCATATTCCTTACTCCAAATAGTATCACCATTTAAATCTGTTTTAATAACATAGGGATTTAATAAAAGATTTTGTAAGGTTACATCGTCATCTTGATAACCAGCTATTAGATAAGATGAATCATTTGTAATTATAGTATATCCATGACTTAGAATGCCTTTTGTATAATACTTATTAAATCTAATTGTTTGAGAATTAGCAAAAAGGGAAATAAAAATACCTCCTATTAATAAAAAAGGTTTAAAAAATTTCATTCTTTTATTAAATTTAGAGTAACTCATACCTAAAGAAATTCATACAATTTACGAATATTTTTAATCGAAAATAACCTTATTTCCCACCTCTTCAACCTTAGTAGAAAAGGCAGATAAATAGTCTTTTATACCTTATTACCTTATTTATTTTTCAATGTTTTTTGATAAAATTTAATGAATTCATCAACCTCTTCCTGGAAGCTTACCTTCCTGTGATGTTCCGGCTGATTCAAAATATATTTACACACTTTGTCAACATGGCTTTTGGACACTGAAAATGCTGATCCCGATTCTTGCCATTTAAATTCTT
>CAISZK010000261.1 GCA_903889915.1 uncultured Bacteroidota bacterium | reverse complement strand
TTGTGTTGCGGCTGAACTTTTTCAGAAAAGAAGAAACCGAAGATTCTTAAAATTCCAAGTCTCAAATTCCAAATTCCAAATTCCAAGTTCCAAGATCCAAGATCCAAATTCCAAGACTCAAATTCCAAGATCCAAATTCCAAGGTTCGCATTTCAATCATAACTTTAGCGAAAATGCAGCAAGCATTCATAAGTTCTTATTAAGCGGAATGGAACAATTCCTTCATTAAACCTTCAAACATTTCAAACACTCCAAACATTTCAAACCTTTCAAACATTTCAAACCCTCCCCTTTCCTTCCCTCCTTCACTCCTACTTAACCCCCTCTTAATTTGCTTTTAATTCACCTTTTTCCAATAGTCTATACTTTTGTTGGCTTAAAAAGTGATTGAATAAAAAAACATAACACCGGAAATTTTAAACCACATCAAATGAAAACAGAAAAATTATTGTTGATCGTTGCATCTATGATAGGAATGATCTTTATTGTTGGCTGGACTTACACATCATCAAAAAACGTTGATGTAAAAAGCGAAACAATAGTGATCAGCCAGCCAAGTGAAAATTCAATGGCGAAGGACACCAACAAAATGTATGCAAAATTCAAAGCCTCGGCAGAAAGACAAATTGCCGAAAACAAAAAGAAAATTATTGATCTGAACAAAAAAATTGAAACAAAATCGCAGGATGTCCGTGCAAAACTAGAACAGAAGATCACTGATCTGGCCGCACAAAACCAGGAACTCGAAAAAAAGCTTGAACAATATAAAGAGGAAAGCAAAGAAACCTGGTCAGCTTTTAAAAAAGATTTCAGTGATGAAATGGATAAACTAAAGAAAGCTCTTGGCGACTTCGAAAAGGATATGAAGTAGGATGCTTCTGACCCGTTAGGGATGCAAATGACACAGGTTTTACAGCGTTGTAAATTTCTGTGTCATTTTTTTTGGGTTTTTTTTAATTTCAGAAATGATAATTGTTAAATTGAATATTGAGTTTACTCCGAAAAGTAATAAATGTGAAAATTACCACTAAAACACAAATACACAAAAAACACAAAATGCAAGTTTTTAACAAAATACAATTTCGTGGAATTTGGTGTTTTCGTGTTTTTGTGGCAAAAAGGACTTATCGGAGTGGACTCAACATTCAATCCTTTCGGGATTGCTGCGCTCCCTTTTTAAATTTCTATTCTTATTAATTCCCTTTGGGGTCTTTAACCGGATCGGCTGACTTATCTTCAATAATAATTTCATTTTTTTGAAATTTTGCGAAATATAGCATGACGGCCTGAGAGAGCTTTCAAATTTTTTATCTGAACTTTTTTTCATATCACATAATAAAAAAAAACTTATTCCGTTGTGAGGGCTATTGTCTTGTAATCATTATTCCATGTTTCTCGAAGATGTATTGATGAAGTATTACAATGAAAAGCAAATTGAGCATGCCCTTGCTTTGCTTGATAAATATGGCCTTTTGAATGATTTTAACCAATCGGCCACGCGCTTTTATTGTGCCCTGTCAGAAAATAAAAACACAGCAAATTCTGACGACTTGCAGCAATTGCTCCGCGGATATCTCCCTAAAACCATCAACGAGCTGAGTGAAAAATTTGCAAACAATCCGAACAATCCCGATTATGAAATCATACTCAACACCGTGTCGGTTCTCATTTCCGATGCAATGCCTGCTACAATGAAAGAGCAGGAAAATTTTTTGAATATCTTAAAAGAGGTGATCATTTCGGGCAATCTTGATACAAGAACTGAGTCGTGGATTTATTTATTTTTCAAAACCAATCTTAAACAAAATATCACGCCCGCTCCGATAATTCCACTAAATTACATTCCATTCTGTAAAGAAAATCTCAAACTATTTATCAATTGGAAAAAATTGCCGAACATTGATAATTCCAAGGTTTCGTTACCATTATTTTTGCATGAACTTTTCAATCTGTTTCCTTCTTTGGATCCCCAAAAGGCAGTCAAAATGATGTTCCTTAGTACGTCTGTTATTGATAAGTTTAGTATGTTGTCAACTGATCTTATTGACTTCCTCTGCCTCTTTCGCCTCTTTAAACGCTGCGATAGAATAGGTATCGCCAAATCGCCGGGTTTATATGGCCTCATTAATGCTTACCTTTTGCCCTTCGCTGATAATACACTGCCGAATCGCCCATACAGAAAGTTAGTAAATGAGGCATTGGCACACCCTGCTACCAATATTTTAACACGGGAAAAATTATCAGAAATATTCCACAAATACTGTCCGGGTCCTGATTACGCAGAAAATTTTCAACTATTTTTCAAAATGGGTTGTTGCAACCATGCGGGTTAGCGCCCTGTTTTTTGGACATTTCCCGGACATTATGCCTTTACACATTTTAATCATGCTATTTGTGAAATTTTTCTATATTACCTTTGCCTCGCCTTTTCGGGCAAAAAAACATACCCGTGACGGCGAATATCAAAAAATAATTCAACAAATTACTAATTTCTAAAAATTAATTTTATGAAAAAAACACCAGGAATTTTTACCTTGT
>CAISZK010000260.1 GCA_903889915.1 uncultured Bacteroidota bacterium | reverse complement strand
GCTTCGGTAATGGTTTTTCCCTGTACAATATAAAACTGTGAACCCGATGAAGCTTTTGCAGGGTTGTTGTCTCTTGCTGCTGCCAATGCACCTTTTTTATGAATAAATTTCAGAACCTCTTTTTTGCTGACACCAGTGGCTTCATTGCTTGTAATGGTATCCATGAGAATTTCTGCAGGTATAGTATATTTTGGCCCGCCATTGCCAAGTATGGTTGTTGAATCAGCAGTTTTGGAATCAGGATCGCCGCCCTGAATCATAAAACCGTTGATGACCCTGTGAAATAAAAGACCGTCAAAATAAGCTTCCTTTGCCAGTTTGATAAAATTACTGTGGTGTTGTGAAGTTTCATTATAGAGCTTTAATTTGATATCGCCATAAGCCGTGCTGATGCAAATCTTTGTCATGCCGTCAGATTTTATTGAATTTTCAGATTTTAAGAATGCAGCGCCGGTAATGGAATATACCCCTAAAACAAGGAAAATGGCAAGCGCTGAGAACAAAATAATTTTTTTCATAATTTTTTAATTTTTGTGTAAAGAATAAATTTTATAACTTTGCATGTTCAAACGACAAAATTATTAAATTTTTTGGGAACTATGAAAGCAATTTACAAATCCTTTGTCCTGGCGCTTGCTGTTATTGGTATTGTGTCAGCATTTTCAATGTGTAATAAAGACACCGATTGCAACGCTGTTGTTACTGTTAAGCTGCAAAGCGACACGAACACAATTGTTCCCAACGCGATAGTCAAAATCCACAAACAGGATGTGTATGTTCAGGGTGTATCTGATGCCAACGGACAGTTTCGCCACACTTTTAAACTCGAGGCCATTCTTGATATTGATGCAAAAGTTCCGGGTCCTGTAGCTCCCGACACTTTGTACGGACAGTCGGTGATCCGTCTGATCCCGGGCAAAACAGTTTACAAAACTGTCTTCGTAAACTAAGGTTTAAACCTTCTTCATTTTTTCATTATAGCAGACCCTGCATAAGGGTTCGTAGGAGTCTTTTTCTCCGAGCACAACCAGCTTGTCGTTGATTATTGTCCTGTGAGAAATATGCGCCAGGTTACCGCAGTTCATGCATATCGCATGCACCTTGGTGACATACTCTGCACATGCAAGCAACCCCGGCATAGGTCCAAAAGGTTTTCCAAGATAATCCATATCAAGTCCGGCAACAATCACCCTGATGCCACTACTTGCAAGCTGATTGCAAACAGCAACAAGTTCCGTGTCGAAGAACTGCGCTTCATCTATACCAATAACATCAACATCATTGGCAAGTAACAAGATGTTGGAAGAAGCCGGCACCGGTGTTGACATGATGTAGTTCTGATCATGCGAAACCACTTTTTCTTCATCATAACGCACGTCAATTGCAGGCTTGAATATTTCAACTTTTTGCTTCGCTATTTTTGCACGCTTCAGTCGGCGGATGAGTTCTTCGGTCTTTCCTGAGAACATGGAGCCACAGATGACCTCAATCCAACCTCTTCTTTTTGAATAGTCTATTGAATTTTCTAAAAACATTTGGACGTATGTTTAATTTCTTTTTTACCTTTATTCACTTTTTCAAATGTACAAATTAATAAGAATTGGCAAAGAATATTTAAAATAATAACCATGGAAAAGAATATTATTAAAGAAGAAATCGTTGAAATACTTGAAGTCATTGTTGAACAATCAGAGGTGATTAGCAGCTACGAAAAACAAATTCCCCAAATTGAGATTGACATTATTTTATCAAATATCCGTGACCTGTATAGCAAATTCAAGGCTCTCGAAAAGTTAAACAAAAGCATATACTCGCCGATACCGCCTGCAATTGAAGAGGTGATTGTTCAGGAAAAGAAGAAGGAACCCGAAATAATTAATGAGCCGGAAATACTGAAGGAACCTGAACAAATCAGGAAACCAGAAATAATAACAAAGCCGGAAATTGTTGATCAAAAAACTGTGGTCACTGAAACGAAAGCTGAAGATAAAGCGCCACAGCCGGAAGAAAAAGCCCCTGTTGAAGAAATCGCCCCCGTTGTTGTGGAAGAACCAAAGGCAAAAGAAATTGTTCCGCCTCCACAGGTGATCACCCCTGTTATAGCAAAAACAGAAGAGAAAATTGAAATTGCAAAGGAAGCGGTTATTGAAGAAAAAGAAATTGAACATACCGAGAAAAAAGAAAAAAGCAAGAAAGTTTCGTTAGACCTTTTCTCTGCACACCCCACACTGGCTGACAAATTTAAAGATGATAAAAAGTCACTGAATGAAAGACATTCTTCATCGCAGCAAACGGATAAAACCATTGCTTCAAAATTGCAGAAGAACCCTGTGAAAGATTTGAAAGCCGCTATCGGCATCAATGAAAAATTTAAATTCATCAATGAGTTGTTCGATGGCAGCCTGCAGAAATACAATGATTGTATCACGCAGCTGAATGGATTTGCCGGCAGCGAAGCCGCATTTAAATACATGACTTTCTTAAAAGATGAATTCGGTTGGAAAGAAGGCAACGAAGCCTATCATGAACTTAACGACCTTGTGACACGCCGCTACAGTGCATGATTTTTTGTTACTGTTGGAAGTTATTAAATTGAAATTTTTATGAGAAAAATATTCTGCATTATCTGTCCGCTGGTAATGTTGTATTTCCCTTTGCAGGCACAGGATATCGGCTATGCAAGGAAAATCATTGACACACTAAGTTCTCCTTCGATGCATGGCAGAGGGTATGTGAATAACGGCGATCGCATTGCATCAGCCTTTATCCGAAATGAATTTATTAAAGACAGTCTGAAGAATTTTGCATCGGATTATTATCAAACTTTTAAACTTCCTATTGGAACTTTACCCGGCAAAGTAATGGTAAGTGTCAATGAAACCACGCTTACTCCCGGTGTTGATTACCTTGTAGCTGCTGCATCTCCGACAATGATAGGAACATTTAAAATAGTAAGGATAGACAGCCATGTAGTTTGTAATAAAAAATTATTCAGGAAACTTTTAAAATCAAAAAACAAAGAGAAATTTATTTTGATTGATAAAAAAGGGATCAGTGATAAAACTATTCTTGCAACCCTCCATGGCATAAAAGAAATGAACACTCTTGGTGCAAAAGGTATCATTGTCATTGACGACAAGCTTGTGTGGGGCGAAGAAGACGCACTCACTCCTTTAACGTATCCAATCATTACTCTTAAAAGAGCAAGTCTTTTTGCAAATATGAAAACGATGACGGTTGATATTGTTCAGGATTTTCAGAATGCTCATGAATTTGCAAATGTTGTTGGCTATATTGAAGGAAGCACAAAACCGGATTCCTTTGTTGTCTTCACAGCCCATTATGATCATCTGGGACAAATGGGATCGGATATCTATTTTCCCGGAGCAAATGATAATGCCAGCGGGACCGCTATGATACTTGATCTGGCAAAATATTATTCGAAAAACAAACCTGATTATTCCATTGCTTTCATGTCATTCACCGGGGAGGAGCTTGGATTGAAAGGGTCGGAATACTACACCAGCCATCCACTCTTTCCACTTTCAAAAATCCGGTTTCTTGTAAACCTTGATATGGTTGGTACCGGCGATGACGGAATAAAGGTTGTGAACGGCGCTGTGATACCAAAAGAATTTAATTTGTTGTCGGGCATCAATGATAAAATGAAATACCTGCCATCGGTGAATAAACGTGGTGAAGCAGCCATCAGCGATCATTACTTTTTTTATAAAAAAGGTGTGAAATCATTTTTTATTTACACGCTTGGTGGCATTGGCGAATATCATAACATTTACGACAAATCAAAGACGCTGCCGTTGACTAAATACAATGAGCTTTTCAAGCTGATTATTGATTTTGAAAAAGCTTTAAATGATTAAAAAATGGAAAGTATTTGCAGGGCAATTCTATTTTCTTTTTAAGCGATACATCAACTATGGCCAAACTAATCCTTGTCCCCACTCCTATCGGCAATCTTGAGGATATTACGCTCAGAGCTATCAGGATTTTGAAAGAAGCTGATCTTATTCTTGCCGAAGACACGAGGACCACAGGTAATTTGCTAAGACATTATGATATTACAACCCGCATGTCTTCTCACCATCTCTTTAATGAACACCGTTCAGTTCCGCAGGTCATTGAAAGAATACTTCAGGGTGAAAACATCGTCCTGGTTAGTGATGCAGGCACACCCGGCATATCTGATCCGGGCTTTTTGCTGGTGCGTGAATGTCTGAAAGCAGGGATTGATGTTGAATGTTTGCCCGGACCAACAGCCCTGATCCCAGCCCTTGTCAGCAGTGGACTTCCTTGTGATTGCTTTCATTTCGAAGGATTCTTACCTGCGAAAAAGGGCAGACAATCCCGATTGAAGATTCTTGCTGAAATGCCGCACACCATGGTGTTTTATGAATCACCGCACCGCCTGATAAAATCACTGGAAGAATTCTCAGTTTATTTCGGAGCTGACCGCAAAGTTTCTGTTTCACGTGAACTGACAAAGGTCTATGAAGAAACACAAAGAGGAACATTGACTGAGGTGACCGAATATTTTAAAACGAAGACAATAAAAGGGGAAATCGTCATCGTTGTGGAAGGAAAAAATGACAAATAGTCAAAGCGACAGGAATATTTCAATAGAATTTGCCCTGTTTTTTATTAATTTTTTTCTTCACACGGAAATTTGAAAACGCAATGTATAATTTGCATTTATTAAGCCTTTTACGACTCAAATTAATTTATTGGCCTTAAATCTTAATCAAATCTTAATGTCATCTTAATTGAATCTTAATTTACGAATTGCAGAGTCTGAATAATTTTGCTGCATAAAATTTAGAAAATGAAAAAGGCAGAAGTAAAGAATTTTGGAAAAGCTGACGAAGTCAGAGAATTTCCATTCGGAAAATTAGAGCTGCTTAAAATAGGAGAATCAACTGTGGGGCGTGCAATTTTTAAACCGGGTTGGAAATGGTCAAAATCGGTAAAACCCATTGCCAAAACAGAGAGTTGTGAAGCACCGCATTTTCAATATCACGTTTCAGGAACCATACGCGTACGTATGGACGATGGAACAGAATTCGATTGTAAACCTGGCGACATATCAAACATTCCTTCCGGACACGATGCCTGGGTGGTTGGAGATGAGCCTGTAATTATAGTGGATTTTCAGGGAATGGCTAATTATGCTAAAAATCATTAATGAAAATAAATATTAATGAAAAAAAATAATTAACTTTGTAAAAAAAATTAGATAGAAATCAAGATATTGACTTTACCCCCCTCCTCAGCCTAATATGCGTAGCCGTCCTGGCTACGCTTTTTTTTTGTTTTTTGTTCAGCAACAGGTGTACAAATTCAACAAGTTTTCGAATCAAAAAAAATAAAAAATCACTTCATCCCTGACAAAAAAAAATATTTGGCAAAAAATTTGCTATGACTTTGCTGTTGTTATTAAAAATAGTAATATTGTTTCCTCAAAATTGTAATTAACTTAAACTTTAAAAACCCTGATTATGAAAAAACTGATTTTTTCCTTGTTCATTAGTGGAATCTCCGTCGCTGCAATTGCTCAAACAAACACAACTCCAAAACTGCCGATTGATACAGCCACAAAAAAAATCACCTACACTGAAGTTGTGCAACAAAAAGGAATAAAAGATTCCTTGTATAACAGGGCTATTCACTGGTGCAATACTTATTTCAAAAGCCCGCAGACCGTCACCAAAGTAAGGAATAAAGAAGATGGTAAAGTGGAAGGCATCTACAGGTTTAAAATATACAAAGCTCCTTTGAAAGACAGCACCAAAATTGAAGCCGGCATGATCTCCTTTACTTTTACTATAGCTTGCAAAGAAAACAGGTATAAATACACAGTGACCGACCTGAATTTAAAAGGTGTTTCTTATTTTGCTCTCGAAAGATGGTTGAATAAAAAAGATCCTGCCTACACTACCGAGTGTGAAAACTACCTTGTGCAGGTTGACAAATACATGCAGGAATTTGTGAAAAGCCTGAAAAAAGGCATGCTTGAAGCGGTCAAGAAAAATGATACATGGTAGTCAGTAGTCATAAGTCAATAGTCATTTGCTTCCCGACCAATGGTACGGGACAGGTCGCGTCATTAATGGTCATTTACTTCGTGTCATTTGCGATGCATCAAAGACAATTGACAAATAACTAAATAAATTCTACATCAAAACCTTTACTGTAGTGCTTTTTGAGATGTGAAGTGTGTCGTTATTTACATTTTCAAGAAGCAAAATTCCCGGCTGTTTTCCTTTTTCAATAGTGCCATAAGTATCGGAAATTTGAAGAAATCCGGCGCCATTTTTCGAAGCCCACGTCAACAAATCATTCAATGGTATGTAAGGAACATTCGCTTTTATTGTTTTCAGCTCATCAAGAATAGAGAGTGTTTTATTTGATGCAAAGCTATCCGTCCCTATGGTGATCCTGCATTTTTTATTATAAAACAAAGCAAAATCCGGCAGTTTTTGTTCAATAAAAAGATTGGCATTCGGACAAAAACACCAGTAAAGATTCTTAAAGTTAGCCTCAGCAAAGTCAATATCAATATCAGTAGTGACAGTATTATGAACCAACTGAAGAAAGTTTTCTTTAGGAATATAGTCGGAAATTGCAGCAAGAGGTCTTAATCCTGAATCGGCAAAATCAGATTTCGCAACACCAAAGCTGTTTTGCATTTCGTTGATATGTCCTCCACGAGGCAAAAAGAATTTATTTTCCTCCTCGCTTTCCTGATGGTGCATGCTGAGAATACATCCTGATGATTCGGCAAACTCTTTTATCTTCTGAAAAAGTTTTTTTGAGATTGAATAGGGCGCATGATAGGTGATAGAAGCATGATTGTTTTTTACATTTTGCCTGATCTCATTAAATAATGCCACCGCTTTATTAAAAACATAATCTGCTTTGTCGGGGTTGGATGCAAAAGACTCAACAAAAGTGTGGAACCTTATACTGCTATTATTTTTAATTGAAAAAGTGCTTTTATCATTGCAGATATCACCAACAGCAACAATGCCATTTTGTTTCATTTCATTTTCAGCACTCAATGCTGACTCTGTCATTTCCTCATCAATAGAGGCTTTTCTGAGCGGCTGCAGATCAACAATGAAATTATCGAGTCCTGCATGTTCCCTCATTTTTCCTTTCAGATATGATAACTCCAGGTGGCAATGCGTATTGATGAATCCCGGGCAGATAAATCCATCGAAATGCTCCACATCCATTAATGAGCAACCAGGGTTGGAAGGGTCAATAACATTCTCAACAACCCTTCCATTTTCATCAATGATAATGATACCGTTTTTAACCGGAGCATGATTCAAAGGGAAAATATAATCAGCAGAAATTTTGCGCACTATTCATGTATTTATGAATGACAAAAATAAGTCTTCTTTCTAATTTTGTCTCAACAGCAAATGATGATTTATGAACAATTGTGTACTGATAAGTGTTATTGTAGAAATAATTATACGAAGTGGAAAAAGGAGTTAGACAAGTTGGAATTATTAATTCCAGGGGTTTAAAACTTGAAGATTACTGATATTTTTAAAATCATTAGCATTACGGGTTATCAATACTAATTCATTGGTAAAAGCAGTTGCTGCAATGATTGCATCAGGTAATTTCACTTTTGCGCTTTTACGAATTTCAATTGCTTTAAGTATTATTTTTTCTTCAAGACCAAAAACAGTAGAACCATTAATAAACTCTTGAAGTACCTGCAATTGCTGCAAAGTTGCTTCAGTCCAGGATAAAAGTTCCATGCGTACAATGACAGAAATTTGAGTATCTATTCCATCAATTAACTCTGTGCTGTTGGCAGGCAATTTATTGTTTAAATAATCAATAACAGCATTAGTATCTATCAGATATCCCTTTCCCATTCTCCCCGTAGTTCTTTAGCGTGCTGTTGAAAATCTTTATATTGTTCATCTGATAAGTTAAGTTTGCCTCGTAATGTGGCAGTATTTATCTTATTTGCTTTCTCCTCCTGGACTTCATCTGAAGGATAAAGTAAGACTTCTATCTGCTTTCCTACATAGTCTTTGGGAATAAGTAAATGCAAGTCAGTATTTGTTGGTATTACTACTGTATGTATCATTATCCTTTTTTATGCAAAGTTAGTGAATTTTTAAAATTAAATTTGCAAAAGGAACGGATAAAAATTAATCAGGGATGTGTAATGACAATTTTAGGTTGTTGCCAATTCTTATTAAAACAGCCTCATATTGCCCATCTTTCAATCAACATTTTCCTTCAAATATTTTTATTGATCAATTTTAAAAAAGGTAAAAGAAACATATTGCCGATTATACCGGCAATAAGAACATTAAACCATCCGGGGATATAAACTGTCTTTTTCGATCCTATATTTTTCAGGGATCGTTTGACAACATCATCAGCTTTCATCCACAAAAACCAGTTACAAGTTTTTTGGAGATTGGGCAAATTGAAAATTACTTCTCTGTTGGAGCTGTTGAAACTGAAGTTCTCATAAGAATAAACTCTTCACTTCTCGTTTTTTTCATTACCTTTGCAAGTACTACTGTAAAGGTGGGCGGGGTATTTTCATTTATTATTTAGCTGCGATCACAAGTCATTCTTTTCAAATTTTATTTGCATATTCTCTTCAGATTTGGAACGCATAACGTGGATCATGGCTCTTAATGATTATCCTGTCTCAAAAAATATAAATACGAAAACGACCCAAAGATGCAAAAAGATAAAAAGAATGATATCCGTTTAATGACATTTGAAGAGATACAGGAATTTTTTGTATCGCACGGTGACAAACCATTCAGGGCAAAACAGGTTTGGGATTGGCTCTGGAAAAAATCTGCAAGAACATTTGATGAAATGTCAAATATCTCTGTGGCCACACGCAATTTTCTGAATGATCATTTCACACTTCAGACCATCTTTCCTTCATCGGTGCAGATAAGCGATGATAAAGCTTTAAAAATTGCATTTCAACTGAACGATAAAAAAATTGTTGAGGGTGTTCTCATTCCCGCTGCTGACCGCATGACAGCTTGTGTTTCTTCACAGGTTGGTTGTTCTCTTTCGTGCAAATTCTGCGCTACAGGCAAACTTGGATTTACGCGAAATCTTGAATTCTTTGAGATACTGGACCAGGTAAGTTTGCTTTCAAAATTTGCACGCGAACGTCATGATCTTCCTTTGACAAATATTGTGTTCATGGGCATGGGAGAACCTTTGCTGAATTATGACAACCTGTTAAGGGCTGTTGAAAAGATCACCTCACCTGAAGCACTTAATATGTCACCATCGCGTATCACAGTTTCTACGGTAGGACTAGCTAAAATGATCAAACAGCTTGGTGATGACCATGTGAAATTTAATCTTGCATTGTCATTACATGCAGCCAACGACAGGAAAAGAAGTGAGATCATGCCGGTGAATGAACATAACTCTCTTGACAAACTTGCCGAAGCTGTAAGGTATTATTATGCAAAAACAGAAAACAGGGTGACTTTTGAATATCTTATTTTAAATCACTTCAACGATACACTTGGCGATGCTAAAGAACTTGCAGAATTTTGTAAAAATGTTCCCTGCAAAGTCAACATTATAGGATATAATTTTGTAGAAGGGACAGGATTTAAAAAGGCATCGGATGTAAATGTGAAAGCATTCGCAGGTTTTCTGGAAAACAGAAATATTATCGTGAGTGTCAGAAAAAGCAAGGGCGAAAACATTGCTGCAGCCTGTGGTCAGCTTGCTACAAAATCAACCAAAGGTTGATCTGAAATCATAATAGTCATTAGTCATTAGTCAATGGTCAATAGTCAATGGTCAATGGTCAATAGTCAATAGTCAATGGTCATTTGCTTCCCGACCATTGGTACGGGACAGGTCGCGTCATTAATAGTCATTGATTGTCATTGAATTTTTTTAAACCTTAAATCAGAAATAGTAATTAGTCAATGTGAATCAACTTTGATTGGATTCAATGCTGGTTTTTTGATGAGGTCATAAAGCGTAAAGTTTAAAGGATCTCAAATATTTATTAACTTTGAAGCAAATTTTTTTATTCAATTAATTATTCCCGCATGAGTTCTTCTTCATTTTCTGTTAGCGGCAACATCGTGGATGTTATGAAACGCCGCATCTTTAATGGCATAGTGCATGTTGAAAATGGCAGGGTAAGAATTGAAGAAAAAGGTCCGGTCAATAACGATCAATATATCCTTCCGGGTTTTATTGACGCCCATGTGCACATCGAAAGCTCTATGCTTGTTCCTTCTGAATTTGCAAAGCTTGCCGTAGTCCATGGCACTGTCGCCACTGTTTCTGACCCTCATGAAATAGCCAATGTTCTTGGAATTGATGGTGTGAAATTCATGATTGAAAATGGCAAGACTGTTCCCTTTAAATTTTATTTTGGTGCACCATCATGTGTGCCTGCTACATCTTTTGAAAGCGCAGGAGCGGTTTTAGGTGTTCAGGAAACTGAAGAATTATTAAAGATGGATGACATTCATTACCTCGCTGAAATGATGAATTTCCCGGGAGTTCTTTCTGCCAATGAAGAGGTGATGGCTAAAATTGCACTTGCCAAAAAATATAGTAAGCCTGTTGATGGTCATGCACCGGGTTTGAAGGGTGAGGATATAAAGAAATATGCAGATGCAGGCATCACTACAGACCATGAATGTATCAACGTGGAGGAAGCTATTGAAAAAATAAATGCCGGAATGATCATCCAGATACGTGAAGGAAGCGCTGCAAAGAATTTTAATGCGCTGTACAGCCTCATTGATGACTATCCGGACAAAGTAATGCTTTGCACCGATGATACACATCCTGATGACCTGCTATATGGTCACATCGGAAAGCTGATAAAAATGGGACTTAACAAAGGTCTCAACATTTTTAATTTATTAAGAGCAACCACACTGAATGTGGTTAAACACTATAATCTTCCTGTGGGTTTGCTTCAAAATAATGATACCGCAGATTTTATTATTGTTGACAACCTCAGTGACATTAATGTTCTTTCAACCTACATCAATGGTGAGCTTGTTGCTGAAAAAGGAAACGCTTTATTTGCTACGAAAACACCTGAAGTAATTAATAATTTCAATACCGGTTTCATCCATGCGGGCGAGATCATCATGCGTTCAAACAATGAAAAGACCAAGGTTATTGAGGTCATAGATGGTGAACTGGTAACGAGAATGTCGGAAAGAACTTTGCAGGTTGTCAATGGTGAATTGCAGCCGGATGTGGCTAATGATATTTTAAAAATTATTGTTGTCAATCGTTACAGAAAAGAGCGCCCCATCATTGGGTTTGTGAAAAATTTCGGCTTAAAGAAAGGGGCTATTGCAAGCAGCATCGCCCACGACAGTCATAACATTGTTGCAGTTGGTACAAACGATAACGACCTTGTTGATGCGGTGAACACCATCGTTAAAAACAAGGGAGGTGTCTGTGCCTGCCTCAACAACGACATTGTTGATCTGAAGCTGGAAGTTGCAGGACTGATGTCAACCAAAGACGGGAAAATTGTTGCAGCAGAATATGAAAAAGTTCATCAATGTGCCATTGCTTTCGGATCGGAATTAAAATCTCCTTTCATGACGATGGCATTTATGACACTTCTTGTGATCCCTGCGATAAAGATAGGTGATAAAGGTATTATGGACGTTAACCAATTTAAATATATTGTTATGACTATTGATGATGTAAAACATGCAATCAGGGATGTGCCCGACTTCCCAAAGCCCGGCATAATGTTCAAGGACATTTCCACAGCTTTTAAGGACAAGGATGTGCTTAACTTTATGTGTGAAGAAATTTATAATTACTATCGTGATAAAAAAATCACAAAAGTTGTGGGGATTGAATCACGTGGTTTTATTCTGGGCAGCGCTCTTGCCTATAAGCTGAAAGCAGGATTTGTTCCATTGCGCAAGCCCGGCAAGCTACCTGCTGAAACTTATTCCAAAACGTATGCACTTGAATACGGAACCGACACTTTAGAAATTCACAAAGATGCCATTTCATCTGATGATGTAATACTCATTCACGATGATCTGCTTGCCACAGGAGGAACAGCCAAGGCAGCTTATGAGTTGGTCAGTATGTTTGGTGTGAAAGACATCTACATCAACTTTATTGTTGAGCTGTCTTTTCTGAATGGGATCAAATGTTTTGCAGAACCGGAAAAGGTTTTTTCTTTGGTGAAGTTTTGATGTTGCCGGATTCCTTTAAGTTTAAAAGTATTTTAAAGCAGAACCATTAATCAACTCCAACCTGGTGTCATTTACAAAAAAGCTGCAAGATTGCTGATGGCTTTAATTTTTGATTTAAAGGGTATTTTGTTTTCAGGAATATATTTAGCCTTGTTCAAATCGAAAGTCAATTGAAAAGTGTAGGGGTCAGCAAGGTGTTTTTTTATTGATGGATATTGTTTTTTACTGAGTTTTTTTTCAAGAAGATCCTTAAGAAACATCTCAGTAACTTCTGCTACGTTGTTTTTGCACTCATCAAAAGATTCTCCCTGAGAATATACACTATCCCAATCAAGGCAAACAACCGAAAATCCCTTTTTTTCGGGAGTCAGAAGATAATTAAATGATATGGTATTCATAAAAGTAAATTTTAAATTTCTGCAAGTGCAACTGTTCTTTTAATACTGGCGAGTGTACCTGTTTTTATTTCACCAGGAAATGGAACTGTGCAAATTATTTCATTTTTTTTAAATTGTTTATGACTGCCTTTTTGACGAACAAATATCCAACCATTTTGCTCAAGAAGCTTGATAACTTCTTTTGCGGTCATTACCTTTTTCCAGGCATATTGCGACTTTGAAGGCATTATCGAAATTTAAGATACAAAGGTACAAAAATATTTATCCTCTAAAAAAATTAAATGAAATGCAGATTTCAAAACCCTAAGAGAATATGCAAGAAGTGTAATATCCGCAACCCCTACCCTTCCACGTCATTTCTTATCCCTCTCACTTTTTATAATTATCGCCGGGTTGTCTTTATTTTGTTCATCATTCTTCGGATCATAATTTTGTCTTAGTGCTCTAAAATCAATAAAATTACAAAGCTTGATTACTGCTTCATATTTTTCCTTGTTATCCTTAAATTGGTTGATATAATCCGCTGTCAACACTGCTCCTTTTGGAAAAACAAACCCATTGCATTCAGTGTCTTTGTAAAGAGTTCTTGGAGTATTATCTTTTCCTGTTTCGGACCTCAACCTGCCTGCTTCAATTCCTCGTGAAATAAAATAATCAACCAATGCTTTTGCACGTTTATAAGAAAGTGTGTCATGATATTCCTGTGTTATTCCCGGCTCTGTATGAGTTCGAAATTCCATGACTAACTTTGGATTATCATTCAGTGTTATAATGAGAGCCTCTAATGAATCTTTGTTTTGTGCAGCAAGCTCCCATTTTCCTTTTTCAAACCTAACTTCCGGAAATGGGTCTCCGATTATTGGGATTGGAACAAGATTAAAATCCTGTACAAAATCTTTACTGCTATCAAGCCCGACTGTACTTATCTGTGCTTTTGCTCCGAAACATCCTTTGCTTTCAACAGTAAACTTGTACGATGTAATTGCATGGATCTTTGTTGTTCCAAATTGGTATTTTCCTAAACCATTTGTTGTATCACAAATGACACTGCCATCTGAGCCAATTAGAGTAATAATCGCTCCTTTTATAATTTCTTTTGGATTGGTACGGCTGCTGTCGTTCCTGACTGTTCCTGACAAGGTAAATTTTATTGAATGCTTCTTTTGAGCAAATGTGTTGGATGGAATGATTGCTGCAATTATTCCAATGATAATAAGGGTTTTCATCACATATTTATAAGTGAAGTGAATAAGCTTATTTGATAAATTCCACATGGATACTTCTTTTTCAACAAGCTCTTTGTGCTTTTTGGAAATATCCCTGAGTGAGTTTCCAACTGATTTTCTCAGATATTCGCTCTCGTGTGCTTTATGCTGGCTTATTAGTTGTATTGCTATCTGAGGATTGCTTTTAAAGAACGGACGACCTGTCCATATCCTTAACCCCTCCGTTACAGCACGGCAAACATTTGGATTTTTATCGCTTAGCCAATCTTCAATAACAGGCAATGAGTTCTCATATCCAGTATCCATGCAATACTGATCAAAGGATTTTGCAAGTATCTCCTGCACCTGCCAGCTTTTATCAATGCTCACTTTAGTTCTTAAAATCTGTAAAGCCGTTGAATCAGCAGATGAGATAAATCCCAATAAAAATACAGCTAAACTGCGAACCTGGTAAAAATCGTTTTCTAATAACTCAATGGCTAATTTCTTAGAGTCTGCAATTGGTTTTGAAACAAATATATTTTTAGCTTCCAACTCTATCGGTTTGAAACCATGTTCTATTTTTGATAATCTTTCAATAATTTCTTTCATAT
>CAISZK010000259.1 GCA_903889915.1 uncultured Bacteroidota bacterium | reverse complement strand
TAATGTACCAGAGAACCCAACCTTATTATCTTATTAATTTGCAATAAGGTAATAAGGTTAAAGTTTCGCTATATCAGCGTTTTTACTAAGGTAATAAGGTTGCCGAATCCAATAATCATTAAGAGTGTTTTTGACTTTGAAAACTTATTCTTGTTGAAAACAAAGTTTACTGCCGGTATTGTGAAAAAAGAATTAAGTGGCTTTTATTACTGGTATGATTGTGGATATTCAAAAAATATTCTTTCGTCAGATAAAAGATTTTATCCTCTCATGAAGTTAATTTGCAGCAAATAAATAAGGTGGAAAAGAATGAACGATTACCATCATTGATCTTTGATTATGATATGCCATCTGTACTGATCGCACTTACTGGCAAATGCCCCCATGAGATGTAATAAATAATCTGACTTTTTATTCAATAAAAAAGGCCATCCCGAATATATAAAAGGGATAGCCACTGGGTTAGTTATAAAAATCGAGCCGTGCACGTACCCATTGAGTGACACCAATGTCTAACCAGATAACTATTTCCCTAAATTCATTTTCAACAAAATACTTGTTGGCTTTACATACATAAATCCATCGCGTTCCCCTGTACTTTCGATCCAGTGCCATTTCAATATCTTCTGCACCACCCTCGTTGTTGCCGATGCTGAACGCAATGAATAACCGGTCGTTTTGTGCGAGCCTGAAAAAGCTGCCACAATATGCCTTGCTTCCCTGATGTAAATTTTTTTCATTAAGTTTCCTCCTTTTATTATTGTTTAAATATTTTCTGTTTTTACTATCCCTATCCTTCTATTATAGAAATTTTATCCTGGTGCTTACTATAATCTGTGACTTTTGGTTACTGCTGAATCTTAAAAAACACACTGAATATAGCCGTAAACAAACCGACCACACTCATGTGTTGTGTGAACCTTTTTCTGGCAAGTTTTTGTTGCAGGTTTTTGTCTGAGTGGAACTCTTTGTTTCCGGATGTTGTGTTTGATCTGTGGTTGACAAGGCCTGCATTTACATTTTTGTCGCTGTGGCGCCGGAGCAGAATATGGTCCTGAAATCTTTTTACGGCACATTTAAAATCCTCAAAACTGATCTCGTTGCAACTTTCCACGGTAAACGAAATATCACCAATGTCCGATTCGCAGGAGGCTTTTGAGATCTTTATTCTCCTGTCGAGATCTAAAAAAATAATGATATTCATTAATGATGAAGTTGCACCTTCACCGTTTAGATCAATGTGCTTCAACTCGTGTTTCTCCTCAAACACATCCCTGACTGATTTTGCTGTAAATTTAAATTCCTGCTTCATTTTCGTTTTCCCCAATTTGTTGTTTTAAAAAAATAGTGTTGTAAAAATTTTGATTCCTGGCTCATCATCCCGTCCCAATTGATCTTTTATTTTTCCTTTTATCTTCCTTCACCAATAACCCTCAATGACCAGTGACCAATGACTTCTGACTAATTACCAATGACAATCCTCCTATCTTAGCAGCGACACCGTCCCTTTTTTCTCCACAGCTATTTGTTTTTCACCCTTAAAAGAAATGATCCACACATAAACTCCTTCGGGTGCAGGTTTTGAAGCGCCTTTAAAACTGCCATCCCATCCATTGCTCACATCATTTGTTTCGAAAACAATTCCACCCCAGCGGTTAAAAATTGTAAAACTGTAATTCTCCAGGTCTGTGTGATTAAAGACCGGCATAAAAACATCATTCAACCCATCGTTGTTTGGTGTAAAAGTGTTTGGAATAAAAAAGTCACTCACATCCTCAACTGTGATTTCTTTTACAAGCGAGTCTGCGCAGCCCGGTGCACTTTGTACCCAACATGTCACTGTGTAAGTACCTGCTTGTTTATAATCATGTTTTGGATTGCTTTCATCCGATGTGTTGTAAGCAGAGTTGATGTCCCCAAAATGCCAGTGCCACATTGTTACATTATCTGCTGTTGCAGGCATAAAATTATAAATGTAATGGCTTCCGTCAGCATGTTCCAATTTCCAGTTGAAACCGGCATCAGGCTTTGGATAAACAAAAATGAACTGAGGCACAGTGATCACCTGCTGGCATCCGTTTGAGTCAGTCACAGTCAGTGTCACATCATATCTGTCTGAGTTATTAAAAATGTGGGCAGGGAAATTGTCTGTTGAATTGGCGCTGCTGTCACCGAAATCCCAGTTATAAGTGATAACATCAGGCGAAGTGGTGCAACTGAAATGTACCTCCAGCGGTCCGCAACCTTCTCTCACATCAGCCGTAAATGATGCTGTTGGCAATGGATGCACGATCACTTTCACCGTATCTGAAGATGCGCAAACACCATTATAGGCAGTGACAATATAGCTTGTGGTCCTTACAGGTGCTACAGTAACTGATGCAGCGGAACCTCCATTCGACCAATGATAAATTGTACCTCCCGTTGCCTGCAGAACAGCATTTGATCCTGCACACATCTGCACATCAACCCCGGCGTTGGCAATTGGCATCGGTGTAACAGTGACAACAACATTGTCAGTGGCTGAACATCCATTGGAACCTGTTACAGTAACCGTAAAAATAGTGGTTGTTGCAGGTGTTGCTTCTGGATTTGAAATTGTCATATCGTCAACATTTGCGGCTGGACTCCATGAATATGACACTCCACCCGTTGCATTCAGTGTAACCGAACTCCCTGAACACATCGTCTGATCATTTCCTGCATTCGCAAAAATATAATTCACAAAAATTATCACACTGTCTTTAGCGCTGCAGCCTGTTGTGGCATTTGTAATAGTCACTGTGTAGGTTGTTGTAAAAACAGGACTGACATTAATGATTGATGATGCTGAACCTGTTGTCCAGTGATAAATATCTCCTCCTGTTGCAGTCAGTGTTGTGGATGATCCTTTGCATATAGATTGGTTAGGTCCTGCCTCAGCCAATGGTTTTGGATTTACAGTTATTGTCAGAACACTTGGCGTATTAAAGCTACAGCCGTTCCATGCAGCGACACTGAT
>CAISZK010000258.1 GCA_903889915.1 uncultured Bacteroidota bacterium | reverse complement strand
CCGAAGGCGGAATTTCGGGTACCGTAGTTGATCCCAAAAAGATATTCTGCATCGCCCTGGAAAATCATACAACCTCGATTATCCTAGGTCATTGCCATCCTTCAGGGCAATGCACTCCAAGTGAAGCAGATATGAAAATTACAAAGAAGCTCAAAGATGCCGGCGCATTACTTGAAATATCTGTACTTGATCATATTATTGTTGCCCATGATGTCTATTATTCCTTTGCAGATGAAGGCACCATGTAGTTTTTTAGTCCCGGGAAACCGGGACTTTTTTATACTCGTATATGCGAAAGGAATGGCGTGATTGTGTCAGAATAGTGTATTCCAAAAAAAAACGATCTGATTGCCTTGTTATTGGAATGTTGGTTTAATTTTGCTGATTGCGCGTACCCTTATTTAGCGCATAATCGAAACCACCTGCACGATTTTATCACGATAAAAAGAAATGGTATATGAGCCTTTACGAAAAATTGCAGAAAGCCACCAGCGAGGAAGATGTTAAAGACGCTTATATCAAAGCACTTGGCTTAAAAGAGTATCAAAAGAACCTGATAGACATTCAAACCAAGGAAATTTGGTTCGAAGCGAAGCAAAACGCTAAACTATCAAGTTATGCGATGTTCACTCAATTAATGCATTACGTGCAGGATGCACTGAATAAAGGAGATTATATTCCTCCATTTTTAGCGATTATTGATACCCATAAGGCTGCCATTATGAAAAGTGAGGATGTTTTACCATTCCTTGCTAAAAAGACAATCAAATGGGGCAAATCTGCTAGCAGTTACACGCAGGAGGCTTTAGATGCTATCTCAGCGCACATCGGTACCCACTTTGTCTCTTTCAAAATTGAGACCCATGAGGATGAATTTATCAGCACAGTAAAAAACGCCATTCAAAAAGGTGATATCATCCGAACTCAAATTACACCAAGTAACCTGAAACAGGTCTTTGACAAATGGGTGTTAATGATAGGACGGGAAATCAAAGGTATTGCAGAAGAAGATTATGCACTTCTGTTTTTTGCAGACATTATGAATGATGGTACGGTATCTACCCATGATAATCTGTCTGCTGAGCTTATGCATAAAAACAATGCTCCGGTTTTCCTTTTGGGTGGAAGAGTTTACGAATTAAGCAATAAAGAGGGTTATCGTCAATTTTGGGCAATATATCACAGGCCGCCAAAAGCAGAATACCGCAACTACCTGCTTGAGCGGCGAGATAGTTTGATCCCATTGGATGAGCGCAGTTTTAAAGGTGCTTTCTACACACCACTTGCAGTGGTGGACAAAGCCTATGATAAACTCGCGGAAACATTGGGAGTAAACTGGCAAAACAATTATATTGTCTGGGATATGTGTTGCGGGGTTGGCAATCTGGAAGTTAAGCACAGCAACCCGCGCAACATCTATATGAGCACCTTGGATCAGGCCGATGTTGATGTAATGAAAGCCACTAAAACCTGTGTAGCGGCTCAGCGATTTCAGTACGATTATCTGAACGACGACATTACCGATGACGGAAAGATTGATTACAGCCTAACCAATAAAGTTCCTGAAGGATTGCGCAAAGCAATTGCAGAAGGGAAAAAGATTTTAGCGTTGATAAATCCCCCTTATGCTGCTGCAACGAATCGAGGCAATACTGCAATGGTTGGCGATGCAGAATATAAGAGCGGAGTTGCAAAAACCAGATTCGCTGCTACTGCAATGGGTGATTTCGGCAAGGGCAGCAATGAACTCTATGTGCAATTTGTAGCACGGATTGCAAACGAAATGCCCAACGCCACATTAGCAATGTTTAGCACCATGAAGTACATTAATGCGCCTACTCTTGCAATATTTCGCAAAGCATGGAATGCAACGTACATAGGCGGATTTGCCATACATAACCAAGCCTTCGATGGTTTGAGCGGTAAATTTCCTATTGGCTTTTTGGTTTGGAATACAAATCAAAAGATAAAGATAAATATCACAGAAATCCTAACTGAGGTCTTGGATAAAGAAGCAAAAGCCATTGGTGAAAAAACATTTTTTAATATTGCTAATAGTCAGTTCCTAAGCGAATGGATTGTCCGGCCCAAGACCAACAAAGTAGAAGTTATTCCGTTAAAAAATGCTATCACCCCAGCCACTGCGATAAAAGATTTACGAGGAACGAAATGGGCTGATGGTGCTATTGCTTGTATGGATTGTGCTGGGAATGACTTGCAACATGCTGAACAACATACTGTTATTTTTTCATCTGGATACGGTAGCGCAGGTGGTTTTATAATTACGGATATCAATCTATGGCAAGCGTCAGTTGTTTTTACCATTCGCCGCCTAATCAAACCAACATGGCTTAACGATCGCGATCAATTTTTACAACCGACCGCACTACTTTCAGACGAATTTAAAACTGATTGTTTGATTTGGATGCTTTTCAATCGTTGCAATCGAACCGCCAGTGCCGACGACCTTGAATGGAATGGCAAAAAATGGTCAATTGTTAATCATTTGTAACTATTCACCCCCTACAAATGTAGGGCATTAATTTGGGAGAGAGAATGCAAAGGATTCAGATTATTTTTAATCGCAGTATCAATTATCGATCGCAGGATTGCAAAAGATTCGGCGCCAGTGAAAGACTTGAACTG
>CAISZK010000257.1 GCA_903889915.1 uncultured Bacteroidota bacterium | reverse complement strand
TCTTCTCACATATAACTCCTCCGCTGCAAAAAAGGCATACCCCTCCTTTAGACATAGCAACTGCTGTCTATTAAAAATGCAGCTATATTTTTTGTAACTTGGACTAAACCCAAGCCATATCTAATTCACACTTTGAAATCTCTTGTCCTTTTAAGGACTTGACAATGTTTTTAATTTTTCTCGTTTTTATCTTTAGTTTTTCTTCTTGTGATAATTCATAGCAAAATGGCTGCTTTGTGGTCAACATTTTGTACATAATAACACATATTTTCCTTGCAGTTGCCGTGATAGCGACACTTCTGCCTTTTCGGTATGCTAATCTGCGAAAAAAATCCCCAAGCCTACTTTTGCTGTTTCCTGCAGAATTTGCGGCATCTCGTATCGCTTTAGCCAGCGGGCTAGTCTTCTTCCTTGTTTTAGATGATAAAAGCTTTCCTCCAGTGATTTTTCGATTTGGTGCATAGCCCATCCATGCGGCAAGATGTTTTCCTGATTTAAATTTTGACATATCGAAACCTACTTCTGTCATCATCGTTAGCACGGTGTTCATTCCAACTCCGGTGATTTGCGTCAAATCCACTCCTCCTGTCATTTCATAAGCAAATCCCTCAACATTAAATTTGGGATCGTTCTTCTGATGTCCCTTTTTTTTGTCTGGTTTGTAATCACTCTTTGAAACTTCATGCGGTTTGTTTTTTGAATTTTCAATCAGTAATCGCTCGATTTGTTTATCAATATTCCTGATTTTTTCCCAGTAATAATGATACAAATCATAACAATCCTTCAACTCAAAAAGATATTCTTCCCGCCAATCACCAATCAGCGCTTTTAAGATGTCTTTTCTCTCCGATTCACATCGAATACTAACGAGTTTTTCTAAGTTGCTCGCTTCTCTTTCCCCATCTAAAATTGCTTCAATTACTCGCATCCCCGATGCTCCCGCTATATCACGCAATACCACTTTGAGCTGAATATTCATCAAAACCAAAGTCTTGTTCATTTTGGTGATATACTTGCTTGCATCCTCTATCAGACTTTTACGATGCCGCGCATAAGTCCTCAACTGATGCGTAAAAACATCCGGCTGAAAGCTGTTTGAAAGCAATCCGATACTGTGTAACAACTGTAGCCACCTGCTGTCCACTACATCGGTCTTATGTCCTTTTACATTCTTTAAATGACGGGCATTTACCAAAGTTACTTCAAAGCCATAATCCTGTAATAAAATGTACAGAGGGCGCCAGTAATAGCCCGTTGACTCTAAGGCAACTGTTTTTACTCCATGAGCCTGTAAATGTCTTGCAATCTCATGTAAGTCGGCAGTGAATACAGGATATTCCTTTACATTGTCCTGTGAAACACATACAAAATGACTCCTACTCCCAAGGTCTATTCCAGCTGCATTTGGATTGACAACAGGCATGCTAATCATTTTGTCGGATACTTTTGCTTTCTTTTGCTTTGCCATTATTTTACGCGTATTAAGTTAATAATTGCCTTTCGATAGAATGTTCGTGATTTTCTATTCTCACATGCGGGATAAGGATTGAGGGCAATCAACCTTTCACCATTAAGTTTTTCAACACATCCTACAGCCATGCTATTTTACGGGCTAAAAGCTCCATTGAAAAAACGGCTTACGTTCAGGGCGTTGCAAAGTTATATATAAGTTTTTAAAAGAACGTTAAATCAAGCTATTTTCTATCTTCTATCTTCTATCTTCTTTGAATTGTTGCCCCTTTCCCAACGCATACCTCCCTCCCCATAGTCCCAAAAGTCCCCCTTGTCTCCCCCTTTTTCTATTTTCTATTTTCTATCTTCTATTATCTATCTTCTATCTTCTATCTTCTATTCTCTCCCTTCCCCCTTCCCCATTCCACCTTCCCCCTTCTCTCCCTTCCCCTTTAATTTAAATTAAGAATCCTAATCTTTTCATCACAAATCCTAAAGTTTGCATTGAAAACCCTAAAGTTTACATCGAGACATTGAACTTTTACATTCACATGTCAATATTACCTGTTGATATGTCAATATGACACGTCATTTTTCCAACATTTTACGTTGACATGTCAATATTGCTTGTTGACATGAAAAAATGACACATCGTAAGTTCATTCGCTTGCGTTGACATGTCAATATTACATGTTGATATGTCAATATGACGCATCGAATTTGCAACATTTTGCGTTGACATGTCAAAATTTCACTTCGACATGTCAAAATGTCAAATTTGGAACTTTGAACTTGAAACTTTGAACTTTGAACTTGAAACTTGAAACTTCCCCAGTATTCTATATCCAAAAAAAAAGACCGCCATAAGCGGTCTTTCAAAAAAAAAAAAAAGTTCTTACGCCTGAGGAACAGGCCCGCCGAAATTCATTGGGAATGCTGCAAATTCTTCCAATTTTATTGGTCCATGAGTGCTCTCAAATTTGGCAACATTGTCTTTCAATGCTGCCAGCAACCTTTTTGCATGCTGAGGGGTAAGAATAATTCTTGATTTTACTTTTGCTTTGGGATTTCCCGGAAGCATTTTAATAAAATCAATCACAAATTCCTGATTGGAATGAGTGATCACAGCTAAATTTGAATAAATACCTTCAGCAACATCGTCTGGTAATTCAATATTTATCTGGTTCTGCATATTTTTATCGTCTGCCATGATCTTGATTTTTATTTTGTCATTAGTCATTAGTCAATTGTCATTACTGCTTACTTGACTATTGACCAATGACCATTGACTTATGACTATTGACTATTGACTATTCACTATTCACTTATCGCTTCTTTTGATGCCATCAGACTGAGATACTCTTCCATTGATCCAACGATGATGTTATCAAATTCTCTTTGACCTGTACCGGCCGGTATTAGATGTCCGACAAGTACATTCTCTTTCAAACCTGCAAGACCATCATCTTTGCCATTGATGGCAGCTTCGGTGAGCACCTTGGTAGTTTCCTGAAATGATGCAGCCGACAGCCAGCTCTTAACCTGCAAAGAGGCTCTTGTAATACCCTGCAATATCTGGCTTGATGTGGCAGGAACAACGTCGCGGGCTTCAACAGGTTTTTTATCCTTACGTTTCAGCATGGAGTTTTCGTCTCTCAGCTTACGTGCAGTAATGATCTGTCCTGCTTTCATTGTGTCTGAATCGCCTGCGTCTATAACCACTTTCTTTCCGAATATCCAGTCGTTTTCTTCATTGAAATCTGACTTATTGGTGATCTCGCCTTCAAGGAATTTGGTATCGCCGGGATCGCTGATCTCAACTTTACGCATCATCTGACGAACAATGGTCTCGAAATGTTTGTCATTAATTTTCACACCCTGCAAACGGTAAACTTCCTGAACCTCGTTGACAAGATATTCCTGAACTTTGGTTGGTCCCTTGATAGCAAGAATATCTGAAGGTGTAACAGCGCCGTCTGATAAAGGGGTTCCTGCTCTGACATAGTCGTTTTCCTGTGCAAGAATTTGCTTTGTCAGCGGGCACAGATAACGTTTTTCTTCGCCGGTTTTTGAAGTAATGATAATTTCACGGTTACCTCTTTTGATCTTTTTGGCAAAAGAAACAACACCATCAATTTCCGAAACAACTGCTGGGTCGGAGGGGTTACGTGCCTCGAACAATTCAGTTACACGTGGCAAACCTCCTGTGATATCGCCTGCTTTACCAACAGTTCTTGGGATTTTTACAAGAATATCACCTGCTTTGATCTTGTCGCCATCGGTTACAGAAATGTGCGAACCAACAGGAATATCGTATGTCTTCACAACCTCATTCACTGCATTCACAATGTTGATAGCCGGGTTACGAGTTTTGTCACGGCTTTCAATGATCACTATTTCATGATAACCTGTCTGATCATCTGATTCCACATGATAGGTGAGGTTTTCAATGATATTTTCAAACTGGGTTTTTCCTGAATATTCTGAAAGAACTACAGCGTTGAATGGATCCCATTCGCAAATTGTATTTCCTTTTTTAATTGAATCGCCATTTCTGAAGAAAAGCTTGGATCCATAAGGGACCTGTGCCGTAGTAAGTGTAATTTTTGTGTTTGCGTCAATGATCCTCATTTCAGCAGATCTGCCGATAACAACATCATATTTTTCACCGCCTTCACTTACGTATTCCACATAACGAAGTTCATCAATTTCGAGAATACCATCGTATTTTGCAACCACATTGCTTGATGAAGCGATGTTACCACCGGCGACACCTCCAACATGGAATGTGCGAAGGGTTAACTGTGTTCCCGGTTCACCGATGGATTGGGCAGCAATTACGCCTACTGCTTCGCCTTTCTGAACCATATATCCTGTGGCAAGGTTACGTCCATAGCATTTTGCACAAACTCCCTGTTTGGATTCACAGGTGAGAACCGAACGGATTTCGACGGAATCAACAGGTGATTCTTCTATCTCCTTGCAAATTTCTTCTGTCAGTTCTTCTCCTGCTTCAACAATAAGCTTACCACTGATTGGATGGTAAAGATCGTGAAGTGATGTACGGCCAAGAATTCTGTCGGATAAACTTTCAACAACTTCTTCATTATTTTTAAGAGCTGTACTGGTCAATCCTCTTAAAGTTCCGCAATCTTCCTCAGTGATGACAACATCCTGTGCAACGTCAACCAAACGACGGGTTAGATAACCAGCATCGGCAGTTTTCAGAGCGGTATCGGCAAGACCCTTACGGGCACCGTGTGTTGAGATAAAATATTCAAGAATTGACAGACCTTCTTTGAAGTTGGAGAGGATAGGGTTTTCAATAATTTCCCCGCCTGTGGCTCCTGATTTCTGTGGCTTGGCCATCAAACCTCTCATCCCGCAAAGCTGACGAATTTGTTCTTTAGATCCGCGGGCTCCGGAATCAAGCATCATATAAACGGGGTTAAATCCGTCATTATCTTTTGCAAGCCTTTCCATCAAAGCCTGGGTTACTTTAGAGTTGGTGTGTGTCCAGATATCAATGATCTGGTTGTAGCGTTCGTTGTTGGTGATCAAACCCATGTTGTAACTATCCATTACTGTGTCAACCTCGGTATTGGCCTGATCAACAAGAGTAACTTTCATAGCTGGTATAACAACATCGCTGAGTTTAAATGACAATCCACCTTTGAAAGCCATCTTGAATCCAAGATCTTTCAGATCATCAAGGAAGGCAGCAGTTGTTTTAACACCTGTTTTCTTCAAAATATCACCGATAATATCCCTGAGTGATTTCTTGGTGAGAAGTTCATTCAGATAGCCGTATTGTTTTGGAACAACAAGGTTGCACAAAACGCGGCCAACGGTGGTTTCAATTATTTTAATTTCATCTTTATCCAAAGTTCTTACTTTGATGAAAGCATGAAGATCAACTTTCTTTTCGTTATAAGCAATGATGACTTCTTCGGGTGAGTAAAATGTCATACCTTCTCCTTTAACGGGGAATTCAGGTGTGTTCTTACGTCCTTTGGTCATGTAATAAAGTCCCAGAACCATATCCTGTGAAGGAACTGTGATAGGCGCTCCATTGGCAGGATTAAGGATGTTATGAGAAGCAAGCATCAGTACTTGTGCTTCAAGAATAGCAGCAGGTCCCAGCGGAACGTGAACAGCCATCTGGTCACCGTCGAAGTCAGCGTTGAATGCTGTACAAACAAGTGGATGCAACTGCAGAGCTTTTCCTTCTATAAGTTTAGGCTGAAATGCCTGTATCCCCAAACGGTGAAGGGTAGGAGCACGGTTTAGTAAAACCGGATGTCCTTTTAAAACATTTTCGAGGATGTCCCAAACAACAGGGTCTTTCCTGTCAACAATCTTTTTCGCTGATTTCACAGTTTTGACAATTCCTCTTTCAAGCATTTTACGGATGATAAAAGGCTTGAATAATTCGGATGCCATATCTTTAGGAATACCACATTCGTGCAATTTAAGTTCAGGTCCTACAACGATGACCGAACGTGCAGAATAGTCAACCCTTTTACCGAGCAAATTCTGGCGGAAACGTCCTTGTTTTCCTTTAAGGCTATCACTAAGTGATTTCAGCGCCCTGTTTGATTCGGTTTTAACGGCATTGGCTTTCCTTGAATTATCAAATAATGAATCAACGGCTTCCTGCAACATTCTCTTTTCATTGCGGAGAATCACATCAGGAGCTTTGATTTCGATAAGTCTTTTCAAACGATTGTTACGGATAATAACCCTTCTGTAAAGATCGTTGAGGTCGGAAGTAGCAAAACGTCCGCCATCAAGTGGAACAAGTGGTCTTAGTTCGGGTGGAATAACCGGAACAACCTTTACGATCATCCATTCCGGCCTGTTCTCAATTCTTTTATTTGCTTCTCTGAATGCTTCAACAACCTGGAGACGTTTCAGCGCTTCCTGTTTTCTTTGTTGTGAAGTTTCAGTGTCTGCTTTATGGCGAAGGTCGTATGATAAATGATCAAGGTCTAAACGGGCAAGCAGGTCATGCAATGCTTCTGCTCCCATTTTTGCAATGAATTTATTCGGATCGTCATCATCCAGCATTTGATTTTCTTTTGGAAGAGATTCAATGATATTGAAATATTCTTCTTCAGTTAGGAAATCAAGATAGTTTAAGCCTTGCTCGGTCTTTGAACTATCCACTTGTTTGATGCCCGGATTGATTACAACATAACGTTCGTAATAAATGATCATGTCAAGCTTTTTGGCCGGAAGTCCCAGTAAATATCCTATTTTATTAGGAAGTGAACGGAAAAACCAGATATGAGCCACAGGAACGATAAGTTGAATATGTCCCATTCTTTCGCGTCTCACTTTTTTCTCGGTAACTTCAACACCGCAGCGGTCGCAAACGATACCTTTATACCTGATCCTTTTGTATTTTCCGCAATGACATTCCCAATCCTTCACAGGACCGAATATCCTTTCGCAAAACAACCCGTCTCTTTCGGGTTTATATGTACGGTAATTTATCGTTTCGGGTTTTAATACCTCACCACTTGAGCGCTCGAGAATGGCTTCGGATGAAGCGAGACTAATGATAATTTTAGAGAAACTGCTCTTGACGTTATTTTCTTTTCTGAAGGCCATGATATATTTAGATAATACTGAATATTAAAAAATGTTGCTATATAAGTCAAATGTCATTAGTCATTGGTCGTTTGCATAATCAACTGATGAAAGTTGATCACTGACCATTGACCAATGACTATTGACCAGTGATTATTCGAATGTGATATTTAAACCAAGACCTCTTAATTCATGAACCAATACATTGAAAGATTCCGGAACACCAGGAATAGGCATAGATTCATCTTTCACGATTGCTTCATAAGCTTTGGCTCTTCCAACCACATCGTCTGATTTAACAGTAAGAATTTCCTGAAGAATATTTGCAGCTCCGAATGCTTCCAGAGCCCAAACTTCCATTTCACCAAATCTCTGACCGCCAAATTGTGCTTTACCACCAAGAGGCTGCTGAGTAATGAGTGAATAAGGACCAATTGAACGGGCATGCATTTTATCATCAACCATGTGACCAAGTTTCATCATATAGATCACACCAACGGTAGCCTGCTGATCAAAGCGCTCACCTGTGCCGCCATCATACAAATAAACTTTGCCATTATCAGGTAATCCTGCTTTGCTCATGTATTCGTTGATTTCTTCAATTGTTGCACCATCAAAAATTGGTGAAGCAAAAGTCAGTCCGAGTTTTAAACCTGCCCAGCCGAGAACAGTTTCGTAGATCTGTCCAAGGTTCATACGCGATGGTACACCAAGTGGATTGAGAACAATGTCAACAGGTGTTCCGTCTTTGAGGAATGGCATGTCTTCATCTCTTACGATCTTTGCAACAATACCTTTATTTCCGTGACGGCCTGCCATTTTATCACCCACTTTGAGTTTCCTTTTCTTGGCGATGAAAACCTTTGCGAGCTGAACAATTCCGCTTGGAAGGTCATCACCGACGGTAGCTGAAAATTTCTTGCGGTTATATAATCCGAGAATTTCTTTCAGCTTGATGTTGTAGTTATGAAGTAATTCTTTAATTAATTCATTCTTTTCTTTATCGGTGGTCCACTTGTTAGGATTGATTGCAGTGAAGTCAATATTCTGGAATAACTTCAATGAGAATTTCACACTTTTCGGAATAAGAATTTCTTTAAAGTTGTTGAAAACTCCTTGTGAAGCTTTACCTGAAACGAGAATTGTGAGCTTATCAATAAGTTTATTCCTTAATTCCTGTTCACTTTGGTTAAACTCATCTTCAAGCTTTGATAGAAGAACTTTTTCTTTGGTTTTAGCTTTTCTGTCTTTTATAACTCTTGAAAAAAGTTTTTTGTCAATTACCACACCACGTAAGGAGGCAGGAGCTTTTAAGGAAGCATCCTTCACATCACCTGCTTTATCTCCAAAGATTGCCCTTAGCAGTTTTTCTTCAGGAGTAGGATCAGTCTCACCTTTAGGAGTTATTTTGCCTATTAAAATATCACCTTCCACAACTTCGGCTCCGATACGGATAAGACCATTTTCATCAAGGTCTTTTGTAGCTTCAGCGCTGACGTTTGGAATATCATTTGTAAGCTCTTCAATTCCGCGTTTTGTATCGCGAACTTCCAGGCTGAATTCATCAATATGAAGTGAGGTGAACCAATCTTCACGAACAACTTTCTCATTGATTACAATAGCATCTTCAAAGTTATATCCTTTCCAGGGCATGAATGCCACTGTAAGGTTTCTTCCCAATGCCAGTTCTCCGCCTCTTGTTCCGTATCCTTCCGTGATCAACTGACCTTTTTTAACCTTATCGCCTTTGCTAACTATGGGGTTAAGATTTAAACAGGTACTTTGATTTGTTTTTGCAAACTTCAGAAGGTTGTATGTTTTAACATCATCATCAAAACGTACAAGTCTTTCTTCTTCATCCCTTGTATATCTGATAACAATTTCACGGGCATCAACATATTCAACCACACCCTGACCTTCGGCAGCCAATAAAACTCTGGAATCTCTGGCAACTGTAGTTTCCAGTCCTGTTCCAACAATTGCAGCCTCCGGTTTGATCAAAGGTACAGCCTGACGCATCATGTTCGATCCCATCAGCGCACGGTTTGCATCATCGTGTTCAAGGAACGGAATTAATGATGCTGCAATAGATGCTATCTGATTGGGGGCGATATCCATTAAGTGAACCTTGTCTTTATCCACAATAGGATAATCAGCAAGGTATCTGGCTTTAACTTTTGGTGTTGAGAATGTGCCGTCTTTATCCAATTCGGCATTTGCCTGAGCAATGATCTTCTTTTCTTCTTCTTCAGCGCTAAGATAAATGGGGGCTTCTTTAAAATCAACTCTACCGTTATTCACAACACGATAGGGCGTTTCAATAAATCCCAGATGGTTTATTTTAGCATAAACACAAAGTGAAGAAATAAGTCCGATGTTTGGACCTTCAGGAGTTTCTATTGTACACAGACGACCATAATGTGTATAATGCACGTCACGTACTTCGAATCCTGCTCTTTCCCTTGAAAGACCACCAGGTCCCAATGCTGACATTCTGCGCTTGTGGGTAAGCTCAGCAAGTGGGTTTGTCTGATCCATGAATTGTGATAACTGATTTGTTCCGAAGAACGAATTGATCACAGATGACAGTGTCTTCGCATTGATAAGATCGGTAGGTGTGAAGACTTCATTGTCGCGGACATTCATACGCTCACGAATTGTTCTTGCCATACGTGCAAGACCAACTCCAAACTGAGAATACAACTGTTCACCAACTGTTCTAACCCTACGGTTACTCAAGTGGTCAATGTCATCAACTTCGGCTTTCGAATTCACAAGTTCTATAAGGAACTTGATAATGCAAATAATATCCTCTTTGGTGAGAACCTTAAGCTCTGCCGAAGTTTCGAGGTTCAGTTTTTTATTGATTCTGTATCTTCCAACTTCACCAAGGTCGTAACGTTTGTCAGAGAAAAACAGTTTTTCAATAATTCCTCTTGCAGTTTCTTCATCAGGTGGTTCAGCATTCCTGAGTTGCCTGTAGATAAATTCTACTGCTTCTTTTTCTGAGTTGGCTGTGTCCTTCTGTAAAGTATTATAGATGATGGAAAAATCAACAAAATTCCCCTCTTCTTTATGAAGGAGAATTGTCTTAGCTCCGGAATCAACTATAAGATCAACATGATCATTATCCAAAATAGTTTCCCTGTCAATGACGACCTCTGTACGTTCGATAGAAACAACTTCACCGGTATCTTCATCCACAAAATCTTCGATCCATGAACGCAGAACCCTTGCTGCAAGTTTTCTGCCAACACATTTTTTCAAACCTGTTTTGCTGACTTTTATTTCATCAGCAAGGCCGAAGATCTCAAGAATATCTTTGTCACTCTCATAACCGATTGCTCTGAGAAGAGTGGTGACAGGTAATTTTTTCTTACGATCAATGTAAGCATACATGACATTGTTAATGTCGGTTGCAAATTCCATCCATGATCCTTTGAAAGGGATAATTCTGGCGGAGTATAGTTGAGTACCGTTGGCATGTCTGCTTGATCCAAAGAAAACACCGGGTGAACGATGTAATTGAGAAACGACAACTCTTTCGGCTCCGTTGATAACAAAGGTGCCTTTGGGCGTCATATACGGTATTGTACCAAGATATACGTCTTGTATGATGGTCTCGAAATCTTCATGTTCGGGATCAGTACAATACAGTTTCAATTTTGCCTTTAGAGGGACACTGTATGTCAAACCTCTTTCAATACATTCATCAATTGAATACCTGGGAGGATCTACGTAGTAATCCAGAAATTCCAGAACGAAGTTATTTCTGGCGTCGGTTATCGGAAAATTTTCAGCGAAGACTTTGTACAAGCCTTCATTTTTACGATTTTCAGACGTCGTCTCTAACTGTAAGAAATCCTGAAATGATTTTAACTGGATATCAAGAAAATCCGGATATTCAAACTGATGACCTGCTGATGCAAAATTTATTTTCTGAGTGTTATTATGTTGAGTCAAGTGTCTGAAATTTAAAGTTTATAAAAAGTAAAATACGACAAATAAAAATAAATGCGTTAAGGTAAGAATTTCTGAATATTGATTTAAACAGAAATTCATACCTTATTATAATACTTTATTACTTTACTTCAACTTCTGCTCCTGCTTCTTCTAATTGTTTTTTCAATGAATCAGCTTCATCTTTAGTCACAGCTTCTTTTATGGCTTTTGGAGCAGCGTCAACCAATTCCTTTGCTTCTTTTAATCCAAGGCTGGTAAGTTCTTTTACAAGTTTTACAACCTGGAGTTTCTGAGCTCCTGCTGATTTAAGAATAACATCGAATGAAGTTTTTTCTTCAACTGCAGCTACTTCTGCAACTGGTCCTGCTGCAACTACTGCGGCTGCTGCTGGTTCAATACCATGCTCTTCCTTTAAGGTTTTTGCTAATTCATTTACTTCTTTTACTGTTAGATTCACTAACTGTTCTGCTAAAGCTTTGATGTCTGCCATTTTATTAAGTTTAATTTGTTATTAACGATTGTTTATTAAAGTGATTTTTTTTCTTTATCCTTTATTGGACAAAGTTTCTACGATTCCTGCTATTTTATGACCGCCTGATTGTAAAGCGCCCATGACATTTCTTATTGGTGATTGTAGTAAAGCTACAACATCTGCAATCAATTCATTCTTCGATTTTACATTAATTAGTGCTTCCAATTCGTGTTCTCCAAGGAAACATGTTTCTTCAACAAATGCGCCTTTTAATATAGGCTTGCCATAAGTTTTCTTGAATTCCTTTATAAGTTTAGCCGGAACATTGCCGGTTTCGCAAAACATGATCGAGGTCGAGCCTTTTAATGTATCAAATAATGAATTAAAATCCAGGTTTGCTTTTTCCATTGCTTTTTGAAGCAAGGTATTCTTCACAACCTGTAACTTTACATCTCTTTTAAAGCAAAGTCTCCTGAGCTTGTTCGTTACTTCAACATTCAAACCAGATATATCTGAAAGATAGAAATGATTGTATGTCTTCAGTTGTTCAGCAAGGGAATTGATAATCTGATTTTTTTCTTCTTTTCTCATAATTTAATTTTTAATTGCAGAATTGTTCTACTGTTCTCTTGTCTGATTGCTATATGCTATAACAGTTCAACAAATAAACAAAGCAACAATTAAGCAGTTATTGATTTAGGTTCGATCTGAATTCCCGGACTCATTGTGCTGGACATATAGATACTCTTTACGTAAGTACCTTTTGCTGCAGCGGGTTTGAGTTTTAAAATGGTTTGTAATACTTCACGAGCATTCTCTATAAGTTTTTCAGCATCAAAAGATACTTTTCCAACTGTAGAATGAATGATACCGTATTTGTCCACTTTAAAATCTATCTTACCACCTTTAGCTTCTTTCACAGCTTTACCAACTTCCATTGTAACAGTGCCGGTTTTAGGATTTGGCATAAGTCCTCTGGGACCTAAGATTTTTCCTAATGCACCAACTTTAGGCATTACACTGGGCATGGTAATGATTACATCCACGTCTGTCCATCCGCCTTTAATTTTAGTAATGTATTCATCCAGTCCGACAAAGTCTGCACCTGCAGCTGTTGCTTCTTCTTCTTTATCAGGTGTACAGAGAACAAGTACTTTCATTGTCTTTCCTGTTCCGTGAGGAAGGGTAACTGAACCTCTTACCATTTGATTGGCTTTTCTGGGATCGACTCCAAGTCGAACGTCAACATCAACCGAGGCATCGAATTTTGTAAAGGTAACACTTTTTACCAATGCAGCAGCCTCGTTCAAAGGATAAAATTTATTTTTATCAATTTTCGTTAAAGATTCTTTTCTTTTTTTTGTTATTTGTGCCATTTCTTTGCAATATAGTATTTGCCAATTTCAATAAAATAAAATCCCACTCCGGCCGATAGATTAAAACGGGGGATTGCCTTTAATGGTGATACCCATGCTTCTGGCTGTTCCGGCTACCATTCTCATTGCAGACTCAATTGTGAATGCATTAAGGTCAGGCATTTTACCTTCGGCTATTACTTTTACCTGATCCCATGAAACAGAACCAACTTTGTTACGATTTGGTTCAGGAGATCCTGATTTAAGTTTAACAGCTTCCAATAATTGAACAGCTACAGGAGGAGTTTTAATGATGAAATCAAAGGTCTTATCCTTATACAAAGTAATGATAACAGGAATTACTTTTCCCATACTGTCTTGTGTACGTGCATTGAATTGCTTGCAAAATTCCATTATATTCACGCCCTTCGAACCAAGTGCCGGTCCAACTGGTGGAGATGGGTTTGCCTGGCCACCTTTAATCTGTAATTTAATTAATCCACTTACTTCTTTTGCCATTGTTTTTCTTTTTTTAATTCCCGGTGATGGGAAACATTACATTATTCTTTCTCAACTTGCATAAAACTCAACTCCAAAGGTGTCTTGCGACCAAAGATTTTTACCATTACTTTCAGTTTTTTCTTCTCGTCATTGATTTCTTCGATAACACCGCTAAAACTGTTGAATGGTCCGTCAATGACCGTCACTGTTTCACCAATAATGAAAGGAGTAGTGAGTTCTTCTTCTTTCTCTGATAATTCGTCAACCTTACCAAGAATTCTGTTAACTTCAGAAAGACGTAAAGGTACGGGTTCGCCTTTTTTTGTTCCCAGGAAGTTTATCACACCCGGAATGTTTTTAATAATATGAGGTATTTCACCTGTAAGTGTAGCCTCTATTAGTACATAACCCGGGAAATAATTTCTTTCCTTACTTACCTTTTTACCCTTTCTGATTTGGTAGACTTTCTCAGTTGGAATAAGAACTTGCGAAACAAAATCCTTTAAACCAAGCCTGTTTATCTCGTTTTCGATATACTGCTTGATCTTCTTTTCATTCCCGCTAATTGCGCGCACCACATACCACTTTTTGGGTTCCTGTTCGCTCATTCTGTTACAAATTGGAAAATTGATTATTAATAATAACAAATTACATTGAGTTCTTCAAATTAAAACAATTTGTAAAATTGTTTTAGAATAGTGCTGAATGATGCATCCATCAGATATACCACAAGGGCTATAATAAGGGAAGCAACAGATACAACAATTGCACTACTTTGCAATTCACTCCAAGAGGGCCAGGAAACTTTATGCATGAGTTCATCATAAGTTTCCTTAATATAACCTGCTATTTTTTTCATTTCAATGTTTATTGATACTTAGCACGGGAGGAGAGACTCGAACTCCCAACCAACGGTTTTGGAGACCGCTACTCTACCAATTGAGCTACACCCGTCTTTGTTACTGTTTTTAGCATGATAAGGTATTCTGGAATTTCCGGAATACCTTATCATGATTTTATATTTACTGTTGTTAATCCAGAATTTCAGTAACCTGACCAGCGCCTACGGTTCTGCCACCTTCACGGATTGCAAAACGTAAGTTTAAGTTCATGGCTATTTCTGTAATTAATTGAACTCTGATAGTAAGGTTATCACCTGGCATTACCATTTCAACTCCTTCAGGAAGGAAAATCTCTCCTGTTACGTCTGTTGTTCTGAAATAGAACTGTGGACGGTATTTGTTATGGAATGGAGTGTGACGTCCGCCTTCTTTTGTTTTAAGAATAACAACTTCAGCTTTGAATTCTTTATGTGGTTTGATTGAACCTGGTTTTGCAACCACCATACCTCTGCGAATATCATCTTTGTCAATACCACGAAGAAGAAGACCAACGTTATCACCAGCCTCGCCTCTGTCAAGTATCTTACGGAACATTTCAACTCCGGTAACAACCGATTTTAGTTTTTCTGCGCCCAATCCAAGTATGTCAACTGGATCACCGGTGTTGATAACACCAGTTTCTATTTTGCCAGTTGCAACTGTACCGCGTCCTGTTATTGAGAAAACATCTTCAACAGGCATGAGGAATTCCTTATCAGTGCTACGAACAGGAAGAGGAATATAGGTGTCAACTGCATCCATCAATTCCATGATTTTTTCAACCCATTGTGGTTCCTTGTTAAGTCCTCCTAAAGCAGAACCTCTGATAATAGGAGTTTCTGTTCCATTGAATCCGTAGAAAGTGAGAAGTTCTCTCATTTCTATTTCTACAAGGTCGAGGAGTTCGGGGTCATCAACTGAATCGCATTTGTTCATAAACACTACCATCTTTGGAACACCAACCTGGCGAGCCAACAAAATATGTTCGCGTGTTTGTGGCATTGGACCATCAGTTGCAGCAACAACAAGTATTGCGCCGTCCATTTGAGCAGCACCGGTAACCATATTCTTGATATAGTCAGCGTGTCCCGGGCAGTCAACATGGGCGTAATGCCTGTTTGCAGTTGAATATTCAACATGCGCTGTATTGATTGTTATACCTCTTTCTTTTTCTTCAGGTGCAGCGTCAATTGATTCGAATGATCTGAAAACTGATAATCCTTTATCTGCAAGGATTAATGTAATTGCTGCGGTTAACGTAGTTTTACCGTGATCGATGTGACCAATAGTTCCAACGTTTACGTGCGGTTTGGAACGATCGAATTTTTCTTTTGCCATATTAATTTAATTAGTACTTGTTTAAAATTTATTTTATTTACCTGTGAATTCTATTATTTTAATTTCTGAGCCAATGAT
>CAISZK010000256.1 GCA_903889915.1 uncultured Bacteroidota bacterium | reverse complement strand
TCTGAAAAACTTTCTCCACCCGGCACTGGATTCAGCACAACATCCTTTTCCCATGCTTTAAATTCTTCATGGCTGATCTCGCACCATTTTTTCATTTCCCATTTTCCGAAATTTATTTCAATCAATCTTTCGTCAATGATACAGTTTGAAAGCTGATCGCTTGAAGAAATGATTTTCTCCGCAAGAGCTTTGCATCTTAACAGGGGGCTGGAATAAACTGCATCAATTCGCAGAGGCAATGATTTAATGATCTCATTTGAATCTTTTTCAAAATCATTACCAACAGCCAGGTCCGATTGTCCGTAACAAATCCCTTTATCAATGAGTGGGGTCGTATGTCTGATCAGATATATTTCCAAAGTACTATAAGGCTTAAATAAAAAACAACTTCAGTGATTTGTTGTGTCGCTCCAAGGCAATCCCCGGTGTAACCTCCAATGCGTTTATTAAAATAAATTCCCAACAACAATGCTGCAAAAATAACCGGAATGATTAAAAGAAAGAAATAATAATTCTGAAACAACAACAGCGGTAACACTCCGCATATTCCTGCAAAAAGAATTTCAGCAAACGACATTTTGGTAATTACTGACTTCACTTTGCTCTCAGTGCTCCTTCTCACATACGGGTAAATATTCATCATCATTACAGTTGCAAAACGGCTCAGTGAATGTGCTGCTATCATGGCAAAAGGTAGCAGCTTTATTGAAATTTCATTCAATGAAACAAACTTCAAACCCAATATCATGATCAGACCGATCACACCATAGGCGCCGGTGTGGCTATCCTTCATGATCTCCAGGATTCTTTCTTTTGTTCTTCCTCCACCAAATCCGTCACACACATCCGACAGTCCATCTTCATGAAAGGCGCCTGTCAAAAGGATGCCGGCTATCATTGATAAAATCACACTGACTAATACAGGAAAAATCAACGAACATGACCAGACAATCAAAGCGCAGAACCCTCCAACTATCCAACCTATCACCGGCAAAAATTTCGTAGCCTTTTCAAAAGATGCTGTGTTGTTACCCGTTTTAAAGGATACCGGAATGCGTGTAAAAAACATCAACGCCGCAAGGAATGATTTGAACTGTTTTTTAATCATGAGAGATAGTTTGAATACTGATCTTGTTTTTCCATTTCCCGATATTGAACAATATCAATGCAAAGATAAACTCAGCAGACCATTGTGCGGCTATGCTCCACCAAACACCATCGGCTCCTATGCTTTTACTTAAGAAATATGAAACGGGAATCCGCACTATCCACCAGCCAATGATCGTTGAGATCAGCACCAGTATTGTCCTTCCCGCTCCGCTGAATACGCTGCCAAAAATGTAAGTGGTCATGCAGATCAGATAAAAGCCGCTCACAATAAGCAGGTACTTTGTCCCCAATTCAACCACTGCCTTATCATCCGTGAAAAATCCTATCAGCCATTCGCCTTTTATCAATGCCAAAACCGTTAAAATAAAAATAGGAACAAAACTAATGAACCATGCGGCGGCCATCCCGCTTTTCACTCTGTCGTATCTCCCTGCGCCCAGATTCTGACCTACAAATGCAGACAGTCCGGAAGAAATATCCATAGCAAACATGAACATGATTGCATCAATCTTGCCTCCTACTGCAAATACAGCAACTGCATTGGTTCCATAATTATTTACGATTGAAAAAGCCAGTATCATTGCAAAGGATTGCAGCAATGTCTGTGCTCCTATCGGCAATCCCAATTTGAATGATTTGAAAAATATTTTCTTATTGAACTTTAAATGGAACAACGAGATTTTAACCTGTTTTTGGTATCTGAAAAAATAATAAAACAAGCCACCAAAGACGATGATGTATGATAGTATCACCGCCAGTGAAATGCCATAGATCCCCATTTTAAGCCACAAAACAAAGATCAGGTCAAAAGCAATATTCAAAACATTCGTAACAATAACAAAGTAAAAAGGCGTTCTTGAATCACCCATTGACCTCAGCATTGCCTGTATGGTATTGGTGAAAAACATAAATATCATCCCCGCCAGATACATCCGTGTATAGATGATCGCGTAGGGCATAACATCAACGGGGATATTCATGACTTTAAAAACGTACGGGCATAAGAGAATGCCGCCAAATGTCACAAACAATGAAGCAAAGAAAAGAAAGATGATATTCGTCTCAATGATTTTCGAAACAAGCTGCGGATTCTTTGCACCATAAGCCTGCGCCAGCAGTATATTTGATCCGATTGATATTCCCGTTACAATAGACACCATGCAAAAAATAAACGGAAACACCTCCCCTGTCGCAGCCAGCGCTTCTTTGCCAACATTCTTGCCTACGATAATACCATCAACAAAATAATTAGCCATCCCGAAAAAGCTGCCAAACAATATCGGCAAAGTAAACACCAATATCAGTTTAAAAACATTCCCTTTCGTCAGGTCCTTCATCTCTTTTCTATTTTCTATTTTCTATCGTCCGCGAGGATTTGTAATCCGAGCACCTTAAT
>CAISZK010000255.1 GCA_903889915.1 uncultured Bacteroidota bacterium | reverse complement strand
GTTTTTACTTCCTCCTGCAACCTTTTATTACAAAGATTTTGCAACTACGTTGCAGGATATAACTGAATATCCTTCCGAAATTATGGAATGCAGAATTTTAAAATGCTTATAATAAAAAACAAACTTGATTAAAGGAGATAAACAGTTTTATTTATTCATCTAAATTTCACAATGGCATCAGGTAGAATAGGAATTTCGGAGAAATAGTCACATAGTGACGGCATTTTTGTAATAATAATTACGAGGCTCAAACTAAAGTCACAGTGACGGTATAATAAAACGTGACCAATTCGATGATGTTATATCGTTCAAAATAATGTCGCACCTACATCATTTTTTTCCGCTTCTCCTTGTTCATTCTACCATAATGCCGTCCCGCCGGGACTTTGTTTTTCTTCGCTTTAATTATTCTACCTGATAGCCTTCCCGATTTATTATCAAAAATAATTTGCCAGTTTAAATAAAACTTTTACTTTTGCACTCCTAAATTTAAAGTGTAAGTGAAATGAGAAAAGAAATTCATCCTAAAGAATACAGGCCCGTTGTCTTCAAAGATATGTCGAATGAGTATGCCTTCATGACAAAATCTACAGCGCAAACAAAAGATAAGATCGTTTGGGAAGACGGTAAAGAATATCCTCTTGTAAAGATTGAAATTTCAAACACATCGCATCCGTTCTATACAGGTAAGATGAAACTTGTGGATACTGCAGGCCGTGTTGATAAATTCAGAAACCGTTATAAAAAACATTTGGAAAAAGACAAAGAAGTTCCTGAAACAATCGAAAACAATGATGTTTCCGAAGCAACGGAGACCAAAGAATAATTGCTAAAAAAATTTATTTATCAAATCCCCGTATCCTACGGGGATTTTTTTTCGTATAAGAAAAAAATCAAAGAAATTTAAAAATAAATAATGATGAATTTTATACTGTTTGATAATCCCAATCGCAACGACCTACTGCCTTTGACGTTTACCAGGCCGGTCGCCGATATCAGAGTTGGAGTATTAACCATTCGTGAAAAGTGGGAAAAATACCTGGGAGCCAAAACTTCAACTTTAACCGAAGACTATCTTAGTGTCAAATACCCCGTAATTAAAGGGAAGCAGAATATACTGATCAATGCTTCGATTTGCCCGAATAAAAAATTGGCAAGTCTTATTCAGAAATTAAAACCCAACCAGGCATTGGTGCACGATGATTACCTTATTGCAATTCATTTGAATGAAAACGATATTTACAATCTTGAAAGTGCCGAAAACATTGAAGATATTGAGACTGATGTTCCGCATCTCAAGATGGATCACCTGTGGGATATTTTTGTGAAAAACGGAGAAGCAATTCAGGAAGATTTTTTATTGCTGACGAAAGACAGAAAATCAGCAAAAGTTTCTGCCACCAATACGTTGATAAACCCTGACAATATTTTTATTGAGAAAGGGGCCAGGCTTGAATGTGCAATAATAAACGCAACTGACGGTCCTGTATATATTGGCGAAAATGCCGAAATAATGGAGGGAGCAACAATTCGTGGTCCCTTTGCTCTTTGCGAACATTCTGTTGTGAAAATGGGCGCCAAGATCTATGGTGCAACCACTGTGGGACCATTTTCCAAGGTAGGTGGTGAGTTGAGCAATTCAGTAATATTTGGTTATTCCAATAAAGCGCACGATGGATTTTTAGGAAATTCTGTCATTGGTGAATGGTGCAATATCGGCGCTGACAGCAATAATTCGAACCTGAAAAACAACTATGCAGAAGTGAAACTGTGGAACTATCCTGAAAAGAAATTTCTCAATACCCACTTGCAATTTTTAGGTCTTATTATGGGTGATCATTCCAAATGTGGTATCAACACCATGTTCAATACAGGGACCGTTGTGGGCGTGAATGTGAATATTTACGGCCATGGATTTCAAAGAAATTTTATTCCATCATTTTCCTGGGGAGGCTCTTCTGCAGGCATGTCAACATTTGAAATCAACAAAGCTTTAGAAATTGCTGAACGGGTTTATGAACGCAGAGATAAAGTTTTTGACGCAACAGAACAGAATATCCTGAAAAGTATATTCAAAATAACCCGCGAATACAGGTATTTATAAAATGGCATGATGATTGACATGGGGGCCTCACCCTCATAAATTATGTTACAACTGACAAATTGACAAAAAAGGAAATTTGCAATGAAGGATTTTTTATTTGAATTGAAAAAATTTGATCTTCCCAATATGCTTGATGAAGATTCTGAATTTATACCTCTACTTTCACCCGAAGATGAAGAGCAGATGAATGCAGAGCCGTTACCAGGTATATTGCCAATATTGCCTTTGCGCAACACTGTACTTTTTCCCGGCGTAGTTGTTCCTATAACTGTGAGCAGGGATAAATCAATAATTCTTATTAAGGACGCATATAAGGGCGATCGCGAGATTGGTGTGGTATCGCAGAAAGATGTTACAATTGAAGATCCGAAATATTCGGATTTAAATTCCATTGGAACCATCGCAAGGATTTTTAAAGTACTGCAGATGCCTGATGGCAGTTCCACAGTGATCATTCAGGGAAAGAAGCCTTTTTGTTTGGGAGAATGTATCCAGACTGACCCTTATTTCAAGGCAACAATATTGCCTTATGAAAACACAAAAGCTCCCAAGATCAGAGATGAAAATTTCGAAGCATTGATTTCTTCTATCCGTGACCTTGCCATCCAGATCATCAAACTTTCACCTAATATTCCATCGGAAGCAGCATTTGCCATTAAGAATATTGAAAGCCCAACATTCCTTATCAATTTTGTTTCGTCCAACCTGAATATTGAAGTTCCTGAGAAACAAAAATTCCTTGAGATTTCTGATATAATTGAAAGAGCCAATATGGTATTGGTTTCACTCACAAAAGAAATACAGGTGCTGGAATTAAAGAACCAGATACAATCAAGGGTTAAAGTAGATCTCGACAAACAACAGCGGGATTATTTCCTCAATCAACAGCTAAAGACCATACAGGATGAACTTGGAGGCAATCCAAACGAGCAGCAGGTAAATGCTCTGAAAGAAAAAGCCAAAACAAAAAAATGGAATACGGCAGTTGCTGAAGTCTTTGAAAAGGAGATAAACAAACTTCAACGCATGAATCCCAATGCTGCTGAATATTCTGTTCAGATGAATTATATCGAGGTGCTTGTTGAACTTCCCTGGAATGAAAAAACACCGGATAACTTTGACCTCAAAAGAGCACAGGAAATTCTTGATGAAGACCACTACGGATTGGAAAAAATAAAAGAGAGGATCATTGAGCATCTGGCTATATTGAAATTAAAAGGTGACATGAAATCACCGATCATTTGCTTGGTAGGTCCTCCGGGTGTTGGCAAGACTTCACTTGGAAGATCAATAGCAAGAGCTGTTGGCCGTAATTATATCCGAATGTCGCTTGGTGGACTTAGAGATGAAGCTGAAATTCGCGGACACAGGAAAACATACATCGGTGCAATGCCGGGACGTATTATCCAAAGCATTAAAAAAGCAAAATCGTCAAACCCTGTTTTCGTCCTTGATGAAATTGATAAAGTCAGCGGAAACACTGTCAATGGTGACCCTTCAGCTGCTTTACTTGAGGTACTGGATCCGGAACAGAATGTTGCTTTTTATGATAATTTCCTTGAGGTGGATTACAACCTTTCGGACGTGATGTTTTTGGCAACTGCAAATACTTTGAGTACGGTGCATCCCGCTTTACGCGACAGAATGGAAGTGATAGAGATCAGCGGCTATATTATTGAAGAAAAACTTGAAATTGCCATTCGCCATTTATTGCCAAAACAACTGAAAGAACATGGTGTTGGTAAAAGCCAGGTCACCTTTTCAAAAAGCATCCTCGAATACATGATAGATAATTACACCCGCGAATCCGGTGTAAGAACACTTGAAAAAACAATTGCCAAAGTCATCAGAAATAAGGCAAAGTATATTGCCATGAAAGAGAAATACAACAAATGTGTTTCAAAAGATGACCTTCAGAAAATTCTTGGTGTTCCTATTTTTCAGAGAGACCATACGCAATTCGGAGATATCCCGGGGATAGCTACAGGGCTTGCATGGACTGCAGCAGGCGGAGAAGTTTTGTTTGTTGAAGCCAGCATCAGCAGGGGCAAGGGCAACCTTACTCTTACCGGTAATCTGGGTGATGTGATGAAAGAGTCGGCTTCTTTAGCATTTGAGTATCTGAAATCGCATGCATCCAAACTGGGACTTGACGATAATATCTTTGAAAAATGGAATGTCCATATCCATGTACCGGAAGGCGCCACTCCAAAAGATGGTCCTTCGGCAGGCATTACAATGTTTACAGCGCTTGCATCCATATTTACCCAAAGAAAAGTTCGTCATGATATTGCAATGACAGGCGAGATCACTTTACGCGGAAGAGTAACACCTGTGGGTGGTATCAAAGAAAAAATTCTTGCTGCAAAACGAACAGGAATAAAAAATTTAGTACTCTCTGTTGATAATAAAAAGGATATTGAGGAAATTAAACAGGAATATTTGGCCGGGCTTGAATTCCATTATATCAAGGATATGATTGAAGTGATTGACATTGCCCTGGTCAAAAATAAAGTGAAAGACCCCATCCTTTTTTCTTAACACCAATCTGTAATTGTTATGCCGGATTCCAAAGGAAATCATAAAAGGTATGGATTTCTTAAGTCATTCGGAATAACTTTTCTTTCCTGGTTTTGTATTTCACAAGTATCGCTTATTGTCTTGCTGATCTCATGCAATAATGACAGAAAATCTGAAAAAGGTAAGACTGTTTTTATCTACAATGAATCTGCAGGTATATCTTCTCTCGATCCTGCATTCTCCAAAGATCAGGCGTGCATCTGGCCGGATAACCAGTTGTACAATGGCCTTGTTCAGCTTGATGACAAACTCGAGGTGCTTCCCTGCATTGCCAAATCTTATGAGATTTCAGATGATGGATTGCTTTACACTTTCCATTTAAGAAATGATGTTTTTTTTCATGACCATGAATTGTTCAAAAACAAAAAAGGAAGGAAGGTAACTGCTTCTGATTTTGTGTATAGTTTTAAAAGAATTATTGACCCCAAAGTTGCCTCTCCGGGTGCATGGGTGTTCAATTATGTGAACGATTCAATTGGAGAAAACAAGTTTAATTTCAAAGCGCTTAATGATTCAACATTGTTGATCATGCTTAGCAAACCTTTTCCTCCTTTTTTAAGTATTCTCAGCATGCAGTATTGTTCAGTTGTTCCTAAAGAAATTGTGGAGTATTATGGAAAAGATTTCAGAAAACATCCTGTAGGTACGGGACCTTTCAAATTTAAGATGTGGAAAGAAGGAGTGAAGCTTGTACTCGTGAAGAATGAGAATTATTTTGAATTTGAAGGAAAAGAAAGATTACCTTATCTGGATGCCGTAGATGTTACTTTTAATACTGACAAGCAATCCGTTTTTCTTGAGTTCATGAAAGGCAACATTGACTTTATGTCAGGCATTGATCCGGCTTATAAAGATGTTATCCTGACAAAAAAAGGAACACTAAATCCGGAGTATAATGATAAGTTTAAATTGATCACACAGCCTTATCTCAACACTGAATATTTGGGTTTTCTTGTTGACTCAGTTTCGCCCTTATTGTTGAATAGTCCAACACGATTGAAAGCTATCAGGCAGGCTGTCAATATTGGATTTGATAAAAAGAAAATGATCCGTTATTTAAGGAACAATATAGGCACTGCAGGGATTTACGGTTTTATTCCTGCCGGTATGCCTTCATTCGACACTTCTAAAATAAAAGGATATGATTATAACCCCGAACTTGCAAAGAAACTTCTTGCTGATGCAGGCTTTCCCAATGGTGAAGGACTTCCTGAGATCACTCTGAGCACTGCTGCAGCCTATCTTGACCTTGTTGAATACATTCAGCAACAATTGTCGGAAATAGGAATTAAAATTAAAATTGATGTGAACCCACCTGCATCACTGAGAGAGATGATCGCGAAATCAAAGGTTGTTTGTTTCAAAGGTTCGTGGATAGCTGATTATCCTGATGCCGAAAATTATCTTTCTCTTTTCTACAGCAGGAATTTTTGTCCAAAAGGTCCTAACTACACACATTTCAAAAATAAATTGTTCGACGACCTTTATGAAAAAGCCCAATATCTGAATAATGATTCCTTAAGATTCCATTATTATCAGCAGATGGACAGCCTGATTATGGCCGAATCGCCAGTCGTGGTGCTATACTATGACCAGGTTTTGCGTTTTACACAAAAAAATATTTCAGGCTTAGGCAGCAACCCCATGAATTTGCTTACACTGAAAAGAGTCAGAAAAAGTAATTAGTCAATAGTCATTAGTCAAAAGTCAATAGTCATTAGTCATTTGACCATTGACCCATTGACTACTGACCGTTGACGATTGACATTAAAAATTAAAGTTGTGTTTTAATATTTTTATTATTTTTGTTGCGCAATCTTTGAATTCAGTTGAATTCCAAATTTCATTAATGTTTAATCAAATAATTATTAACCATGAACACAACTACAAAAATGTTAGCCATCAGACAGCATGGCAGGGAAACTATTTTCGTTAAACAATCCAGCATTGTATATTGCAAAGTACTCAATCATAAAACTACAATTTACTTTGAGGATGGTTCAAAATGCATTGCTACTATTTCTCTGGCAAAACTTAACTCTTTGCTTGACTACACATGCTTTGTAATTACCAATACTTCTTATTTGGTAAACGTTAACTATATTCATAAGATACTGCTGGCACGCAACACTTATGAAATTGTTCTTAATAATTCTGTAATGATTCCATTGGCCAGTACAAGAAGAAAAGATGTCCTTAATTTGATCACCACAAGTGAAATCAATGGAGTTATGAAGAATCTCTTGTAGAGATTTTACTTTCTCTTTTGCTCCAAAAGGTGATTCAATATTGAGTTCACTTCAAAAAGTAACAACACATAAAATTGCCACAAAGACACTAAGACTTCAAGATACGCAAAGCATTGAAAATCTAAAATCATATTTGGTGAAACTTCGTGTCTTTGAGCCTTAGTGGCAAGAAACAGACTATTCGGAATGGGCGTAAAATTTTAATCCCCCATTATTCACTCTGTACTCTTTTATTTTTAATTTTGTGCAGAATTAAAAACAAAAAAACAAACACTTTAATAAACACTCTCCACATGAAAAAACTAAGACTATTATTGGTACTGCCTGTAATTTTCGCTTTTTGCCTGTCCGGCAAAACATCTGAAAAATCAAGCAAGTCTAAACTAAAAGAAACAACCATGATAAATGCACCTACAACAGTTGATGATATCATCAAGGCTATGACACTTAAATTCGGCACCACCGATACTGCTGCCATATCCAAAGCAGTGAAACAGGTTGCTGCTTTATGGACAGCAAGTGATGGAAACCTGGATTCGTTGAAGTCATTCTGTCTTGCAAATTATGCAAAGCCGGGCGCTGATAAAAAAGCATTGTTCGATAGGCTTTCGACAAATTTCGAAGTGCTCTTTGGACATTTTACAAAGATCTCTTTAGATCTTAAAGTGCCGCTGCAATTGGACAATGGCGAGATGATACCTGTTGACGATCTCTTCGGAGCCTACGATCCCTACTCACACCTTACCGATGATTTCTTCAATAACAAAATTGCTTTTATCGTGATCTTGAATTTTCCTCATTATTCATTGACAGAGAAAGAAGCTTTGGGCGAAAAATGGCCAAGACTTCAATGGGCTTACGCTAAAATGGGTGATGTTTTTACTTCAAGGGTTCCTGCAAGCATACTGCAAAACATGTCGGATGCGCTCTCTGCTTCCGATACCTACATTGCAACTTATAATGTTTACATGGGCAAATTGGTTGACAGCAAAATGAAAACTTATTTTCCTGCTGATCTAAAACTCATCACACATTGGGGCCTTCGTGATGAACTGAAAGCCGACTATGCCGATGCTGACGGACTGGCAAAACAAAAGATGATCTATGAAGTCATGAAAAGGATCATCTCGCAGGAAATCCCTAAAGAAGTAATTGATAAAAACGATTATCAGTGGGACCCCATTACGAACAAACTTTACAAAGATTCGAAAGAAGTTGTGGGTACACCTGAAAAGAATATTCGCTACCAGTATCTGCTTGATAATTTTAAAGCCGGCTCTGCAATTGATAAATACAGCCCTCTCATGCCAACATTTATTCAAAGGAAGTTCGAAGGCGAGATGCAGCTAACACAAGCCGAAGTTGAAAAACTTTTCATTTCTTTCCTCACTTCACCAACAGTGAAAAAGGTTGCTGACCTTATTGCGCTTCGTCTGAATAGAAAACTCCAGCCCTTCGATATCTGGTACGATGGTTTTAAAAGTCGCAGCACCATTTCCGATGCAGAACTTACAAAAGCTGTAAGAACAAAGTACCCCACCATTGATGTGTTTGCAAAAGACCTTCCGAATATTCTCGTCAAGTTTGGAACGCCTAAGGAAAAAGCTTCATGGATATGTTCAAAGATTGATGTTGATCCTTCACGTGGTGCAGGTCATGCAAGCGGCGCCGATATGAAAACTGATAAGGCACATCTGCGCACCCGCTTTGGAAAAGACGGCATGGATTATAAAGGCTACAACATCGCCGTTCACGAATTTGGTCACACTGTTGAGCAAACGATCACGCTCAATGATATTGATTATTACATGCTGCGTTCGGTGCCTAACACCGGTTACACCGAAGCTATGGCTTTCATGTTTCAGCAAAGAGACCTTGAATTGCTCGGCTACAAATCGGATTCACTCACAAAAAAAGCAAACTTTGCTCTCGATAATTTCTGGTCAGTTTATGAGATCATGGGTGTTTCCCTTGTTGATATGGGCGTGTGGAAATGGATGTATACAAACCCAAATGCTACTGCCGACGAGCTGAAAGTTGCAACTATAAAGATTGCAAAAGATGTGTGGAATAAGTACTATGCCGATATTTTTGGTTCAAAGGATGAACCTATACTTGCCATCTATTCACACATGATTGAAGATCCCCTTTATTTGTCCAATTATCCTGTCGGTCACCTTGTGGATTTCCAGGTTGAGAAATACATGGAAGGCAAATCGTGGTGGAAAGAATTTGATCGGATACTTCTCTCAGGCAGCATCACTCCACAGCAATGGATGAAGAATGCAGTAGGCAAAGAACTCAGCGCACAGGCTATGATTGATGCCACCAACGATGCACTGCTGGTTATAAAGAAATAGTTAGAAGTCAATGGTCAATGGTCAATGGTCATTAGTCATTTGGCTAATGACCATTGATTTTTTTTGTACACTTGTATATTCAAAAACATTAATGTCCGATTAAATTTTTATATCGTCACGAAGTGACTTTGATATCGCTGTCGGTTTTTTATT
>CAISZK010000254.1 GCA_903889915.1 uncultured Bacteroidota bacterium | reverse complement strand
ATGATGAAAAAGAAACTGCAGGCCGAAGAACAAAAACAGGATAATAACAAGGTTCTCTCATTGAAAGAACTTGCGTTATTTAAACTTAAAAAAGCCATTGCTCCCGAAGACAAAAAACATGACGTAACCCCGGATAACAGCAAGATCACAGTATGGGATATTGCAGATGCAGGGTTGAATGAAATTTCAAATCTTACAGGCATCAATACGAAACTTGATCACAAGAAAGATAACAGCGGATACACACTTGCTCTTGGAAATAATTTCGAAATGTCACGAAGCAAAGTGACAAATAAATAATTGATCCGTGTTTGTGCGGCTAAGAGAACCTATTACTTTTCATTATTACCTTCCTCTGTTAATAGCTTTTTTCTATGTGAAGCCTATGTTCCTATGATTCTATGTGGTGATTTTTTCTTTTTTTACCACATAGGCACAGTAGATACATAGTAAAACACATAGTTTTCAATGCTCTTAATTTTCATTTTACTTAAACATTTTCTTTAATAGCCCTATAAAAATATTTTTTCAGTAACATGTAACTTTTCAATAAAGTCAAACGTCATACTACTGAAATCAACAGAAACAAATATTAATCACAACCAAAAACTAAAAAACATGAAAAGCAAATCAAACTCTTTAAAAGCAATCTTTGCAGGATTATTGATGTTTGCAGGCATGACTTCGTTATATGCCCAAACCGACAGCGCTGCCAAAAGAATGCTTCCCGATTTTAATTCCATTGTAATAAACACCACTATGGATGTTAAGCTTACACAGGGAACTGAAAATTCAATAAGCGTTAAAAATGGAACTTTAGACAAAAAACTTATCACCGAAGTGAAAGACAATGTCCTTTATTTAAAGGGTAAATCAGGTGATGATGTAATTATTACTTTCAACAAATTAAATAAGATTGAAGTTCTTTCAAGCGCTGATGTGAAAAGCACAAACCAGATATCTACTGACAAACTGGAAGTGGATCTCACCGGTTCTGCTTCTGACATTGATATGGATGTGAACGTAAAAGAACTTGTCACTTCCATTGCCGGGGCTGGCGACGTGAAATACAAAGGCACTGCCGACACTCATTCAATAGTTGTGAAAGGCGCAGGCGATGTGAATGCCTACAACCTTGAAACCAATAATACCAATGTCGAAATTAACGGAGCAGGCGATGCCAGATTAAATGTGAAGCAAAACCTGACAGGCACTATCAATGGCGCCGGCGATGTAAAATACCTGAGCGAACCCGCATCAAAAGACATAAAAGTAAATGGAGTGGGAACGTATGGACTGAAGAGTTCGGGAAAAGTTGTTGAAGGTGAAAAAGACACTACCAGATTTAAGTTGGGTGATAAAAAAGTGCTTATCATCAATGAGGGCAACGATTCAACAAAACACAAAACCCGCCAGGATAAATTCAAAATTTATTGGGCAGGTGTGGGGTTAGGAGTGAATGGGTACCTGAATGCAAACCATGGGACCAATGTTCCGGCAGGTTATAATTTTCTTGATCTCAATTATCGCAAATCAATCAACGTTTCAATCAATTTCTGGGAACAAAAAATCCCGCTGTGGAAAAGACATATCAATATAGTTACAGGCCTGGGTTGGGATATCAGCAATTACAGGTTCAGCAGTAACTACAAATTAAAACCTGATTCTAATTTCATCAGCGGCGTGTACGATTCATCCGTGACCTTCAAGAAAAACAAACTTGTTACATCATATCTGAATGTGCCCTTATTATTACAGTTTGATACAAATCCATTCGGAAAGTTAAGGAGTACAGTGCATCTTTCAGCCGGTGTTGTTGGCAGCTTCCGTCTTGGTTCACACACCAAACAGGTTTACGAAGTTGATGGCGTTGAATATAAACCCAAGACCAGGGATGATTTCAATCTGAATACATGGCGCTACAGTGCAATGGTTCGCCTGGGTGTCGGAAAATTTGATGTGTATGCTACCTATGCTTTGAATGGATTGTTCAAGAAGAATGAAGGCCCGCAGCTTTATCCTTTCACTATCGGAATTACTCTGAAATCATTTTAAACTCTATATATTCTCTCTGTTTTAGTTAAATTAATTGGTAAGAAACAGTAATTCTTTGTCGCATGTCTGGCGAAGGATTGCTGTTTTTTTTAAGAAAAGACTACAAAAGTTTTAAAAACTTTTGTAGTCTTTGTGCATTGACTGATGACTTCTGACTATTGACTTTCTATTATTAATCTTTCAAAAACTTTCTTAATGAAATTCCATTTACAGTCGTAACTTTAATAAAATAAATCCCTCTAACCAGCATCGAAACATCCACTGCTATTTTGTTTTCACAAGCTTCAAATTTATTTATCACCCCTCCTTTCAAATCATAAATTTCAATATCGAATCGGGATTGCATTTCAATTTGTAATTTATCATTAGCAGGATTAGGAAATATTGAAATAGTATATTCACTTTCATTTTCAGCAATGCCCATGAACTCGAAGAATGGCCGCGAACATTCAAACCAGGGGCCTACGTTCAAAGCACAATTGCTGCTAAAGGAACCACTGTTTGTAATTATTGCATAACGCCACAATACTACTTTACCGGGAATATTGCAACTCACATCTCCACCGGGAATATAGAGCGTATCAACTTCAAGTATCCCATACTTAGTGACGTTGGCTCCTGCATTGACTGTAATATTTTTATGCGCACATAATCCTCCAGTGCTGTCAATACGGATAAAAGCGCCTGCATTCAAAACAATATTATCACTGAAAGCCACGGGATGCTGAATAATGAAAGTATCCGAACTTGTATAGGGCGGAACAATTCCACCTGACCAAACCTGGGCGCTATTCCAGTAACCCCGCGATATAGTGGTCCATGTTGCAGACATTGCAATTTGGCAGCCTATAAACAACAGGAAGAGTAAAGATAATTTTATTTTCATGACATGTTATTTTAAAGAATCTAATACTGAGTCCACTCAGACAATTCTGTTTTACCACTAAAACTCTAAAACACAAAATTCCACGAAAACTATTTAATTGGTTTTTATTGTTTTGTGTTGTTTAGTGTCTTAGTGTTTTTGTGGTAATTTTTCTTTTTTTCTTTTCGGAGTAGGCTCTTAATTACAGTAATTTACCAATATCCTTTTCTGGGAATACGAATAATTCCAAAAGAAAGTTAGATGATTTCGAGAGTTTCGTTCGATTCTTCAACGCAATCGTTCAATTCTTCAACGCAATCGAACGATTCCATCAAAGAATGAAGACTGACTTCGAGAGTTTCGTTCGATTCTTCAACGCAATCGAACGATTCCATCAAAGAATGAAGACTGACTTCAAGAGTTTCGTTCGATTCTTCAACGCAATCGAACGATTCCGTCAAAGAATGAAGACTGACTTCAAGAGTTTCGTTCGATTCTTCAACGCAATCGAACGATTCTCTTGAAGAATCGTCTCATTCTCTTGAAGAATGAAGAGTAACTCTTGAAATCATGAACAACCCCGCATGAATTACCTAAATAACTGCAAGTTACAAGAACGAAATGTTGATAATTATTTTGCTCTCTCATAAAGCCAAAGATAAAATTTGATAAAACCTATTTAAAAGACACCGGCAACAATACCAATGTGCAGTCGGTGTCTTTTCATAAATGCAACAAAATAAACCCGCGCAAAGCCAATGAAAAAATCAAAAACTCAACCATTTTGTAAAAGCGAAAAAGAAAAAATATTAATTTTTTTAGAAGTTGGTTTGAAATTTTATATGTAATTTTGAGGAGTGAAATTCAAAATGGTTGTTTCTTTCACAATCGTCGGGTGACAGAGTGCAACCATTTTATAGGCTAAATTAAAGAGACTTGAATTGCTGAACAATTAAAAATTTAATAGCATGAAAAAAATAGTTTCATTTTTTCTTTTGCTTGGTTTTCTATACACTTCCATTGATATTGTTAATGCTCAGGGCTGGGAGAGGCTCAATCCACCAGTTGCCGGTTCAAATTTAACTTCTGTTTATTTCCCCAGCAAAAATATCGGATATGCTGTTGGTGATTGTGGCACTTTAATAAAAACTACAGATGCTGGAAATACATGGGTGGCATTAAATACACACATGAATTTAGATTTGCGTTCAATTTTTTTTATTAATGATACAGTTGGTTTTTTAATTGGTTATCATAATACAAGCAATGAGGTTTATAAAACCAATAATGGTGGTTTAAGCTGGTTTGTGATAAATTTTAGTTGTTCAGGTGACTTTGATCAGGGATGCGATTTTTACTCAATATATGCTCTTAATAACGACACAATATATGTAGCAGGATATGGTTTACAATCAACTAGCTTTCCTTTTGGTGGGAATATAGCATTTGGTGCTATTGCCAGAACTTACGATGGAGATATCTCTCATCAATGTTTTCAAACTGATGCAAGTAGATCATATTCCTGTATTACAGCTACTAATTCTAATACTTTTTATATTGGTGGTTCGGGAGGTTCTGATGATATTTTAAAAATTGAAGGTCTTTCATGGAACACTTATTCTGCGGAAATATATCCAGTATCATCGATATCCTTTGGTGATCAAAATAATGGTTTTACAGTTGGTGATGGTTTAAAAATATCAAGAACAAAAAATGCTGGTGTAACCTGGAGTGTGGTACATACCGGTTCAAGCCCGGATTTGAATTCAATAAAATTTATCAATAAAGATACAGGCATAGCTGTTGGCGTTTCAGGAACTATTCTAAGAACAACTGATAATGGCAACACATGGATAAATTCCGTTTCAGGAACTAATCAAACATTGAATTCCGTTTTTTATACAGACGATACGACAGCATTCGTTGTGGGAAATAATAATACCATTTTAAAAACAACCGATGGAGGTATCCACTGGACTCAATATGTATTTCCATCATCTGTTACCGCAAATGATTTGAACTCTGTTAGCTTTCCTGCTGCAAATGCTGTATATATTGTAGGTGCAGGCGGGCTTTTTCTTAAGAGCATTGATATGGGAAATACATGGGTTACAATGAACATATCAGGTGATATGGATTTGTATTCGTCCTCATTTTTGGATGCAAACAATGGTTATGTTGCAGGAGCTAATGGAGAAATTTTCAGAATATCCGATGGAGGAAATAGCTGGGTGGATGTTTCTTCGTCTGCCATTACCGGAACAATTTTTTCAATTTATTTTATCAATCAAAACACAGGCTATGCTGTAGGTGCAGGTGGCAAAATAATTAAAACCACTGATGCCGGAAATAATTGGATATTGTTACCAAGTGGAACAACTCAAAATTTACATTCTATATATTTCCCCTGTATTGATACCGGTTATGTCGTTGGAGATAATTTCACAGTTTTAAAAACTGTAGATGCCGGAAATAGCTGGACTCCCTTGACAATCCAGATTGGTAATTATTGTAATTTCACTTCTGTTAAATTCATAAATTCCCAAAATGGATTTATTTCTGGAAATACTTTAGGTATAGGAGGAGCAGGAGAAATATTGTCAACTAACGATGGTGGAAATACATTCTTACTGGGTAACATTTCTTATTATCAATTTCCGGATTTTTATTCAGCTTTTCCGGTTTCTTCATCAAAATGTTATGTTGTGGGCGATAATGGAATAATATTAAAAACCAATAACGGGTTTTATTCCGCATTGCAATATTATATAGGATGTGAGAAATTAACTTCAATTGATTTTCTTAATCCGGATACTGGTTTTGTAGTTGGCTCTGGTGGAACAATAATAAGAATTACTGATGGTGTTGGCCTGAGTATTGATCCGGGAAATGAAAATATCAAATCACAGGAATTTTCAATTTATCCCAATCCTGCAAACGACAAAATAACGATTGAAACCAAACAGCCAGCCACAATAGTAATTTCAAATATCCAGGGCCAGCTAATAAAAACCTTTGCAAACAGCGGCACCAAAACAAATGTTGACCACATTGGATTGTCATCCTACGTGATTGATGTTTCCTCATTCCCCAGCGGCGTTTATATTATTGAACTGAAAACCGAAAAAGGAATTGCGGTGAAGAAGTTTGTAAAAGATTAAAAATTTTATCATTCCTTCAAAAAAAAATGTTCCACCCCTCAAAAAGTGGAACATTTTTTATTATAATCAACACGCAAAATAATTGTTGTTTGTCAGCAATTGCAAATGTCGCCTCAATTCATCACTCAAATTATTTCACTATTTTTGCAACTACCAAATTAAGATCAATACCAATGACCACTTTCCCGGATTTCATTTCTTCTAAACTCCCCGGCATAGGGACTTCTATTTTTGCTATCATGTCGCAACTGGCAAATGAACAAAAGGCGATCAATCTTTCGCAGGGTTTTCCCGACTTCGATTGTTCCGATCAGTTAAAAAGTCTTGTTGCACATTACATGAAAATAGGGCACAATCAATACGCACCAATGCCGGGCATCATGCCTTTGAGAGAAGCCATTGCTGAGAAAACACAGTTTTGTTATTCTGCTGTGTATGATCCGAACAAAGAAATAACCGTTACGGCAGGCGCCACGCAAGCGCTATATTCTGCAATAACAGCATTTGTGAAAGAAGGTGATGAGGTAATAGTTTTTGAGCCTGCCTACGATAGTTATGTTCCTGCAATATTGTTGAATGGGGGTACACCAATTTACGGACAACTAAAGGGTCCGGATTTTAAAATTGACTGGGACGAAACACAAAAGATGGTGAACAGAAACACACGTATGATTGTGATCAATTCACCTCACAACCCCACCGGCAGCATACTTTCTGACAGTGATATGAAGCAACTGGAAAAACTTACCAACGGCACAAATATAATTATCCTCAGCGATGAAGTGTATGAACATATTATTTTCGATAAAAGAGAACATCAGAGCATTTGCCGTTACCCTCAGCTTATGCAAAGGAGTCTTGTGGTAAGTTCTTTCGGTAAAACTTTCCATACCACGGGCTGGAAAATGGGTTATGTTGTTGCTCCTGAAAATCTCACCGCTGAATTTCGCAAAGTTCACCAGTTTGTTGTGTTTGCAGTAAACACACCTATTCAATATGCCATTACAGATTATCTGAAAGAGAAAAATGCGTACATTGATCTTCCTGCTTTCTATCAGCAAAAACGTGACTATTTCAACAATGCATTAAAATCATCACGATTCAAAATTGTCCCTTCAGCAGGCACTTATTTTCAATTGCTCGACTACAGTAATATCTCTGATGAAAAAGAAACGGATTTTGCCATTCGCCTTACTAAAGAATTTAAAATTGCAAGCATTCCTGTTTCTGTTTTTTATCATAAAATGACCGATAATAAAGTGCTTCGTTTTTGCTTTGCCAAGGGCGAAGAGACAATGGATAAAGCTGCCGAAATACTATGCAGGATTTAAAAACAGCCATCATACAATGTGAGCTTCTCTGGGAAAATGTTCCCGGGAATCTTGCCCGTTTTGATAAAATTATTTCAGACATTAAGGAAGCAGTTGATATTATTATCCTGCCCGAAATGTTCAACACCGCATTTTCTATGAACCCTGCTGCCTGTGCTGAAAAGACTGACGGTTTAAGCATGCAGTGGTTGAAAGAAAAGGCGAAAGAAAGAAATTGCGTAATCGTAGGGAGTATTCTGATCAATGAAGGAGAACGCTTTTACAACCGCCTTACATGGATGTTTCCTGATGGCACGTACCAGTGTTATGACAAAAAACATCTGTTCCGTTTTTCCGGCGAGCATGAAGTATTTACTGCAGGAAATAAAATTATTACACCGGCGCTGAAAGGATGGAATTTCAGACCATTTGTTTGCTATGACCTTCGTTTCCCTGTTTGGAGTATGAACACTTACAACAATGAAAAATTTGGTTACGATTGCCTTTTATATGTTGCCAACTGGGCTGAGAAACGCCGGGAAGCATGGATGAAATTGCTGGTTTCACGTGCCATTGAAAATCAATCTTATGTTATTGGAGTGAACAGAGTGGGCACAGATGGAAAAGGCGTAACTTTTTCAGGTGATTCGATGGTTGTAAATCCTAAAGGTGAAATAATAATTCAAATACCTGCTCATAAAGAAGCAACCGAAATTGTTACTTTGTCATTTAATGAACTGCAATCTTACCGTGATCAATTCAGGGTAGCTCTGGATTGGGATAAATTTACAGTAGAAGGTTGATAAAATTAAATGCCTAACTCCTTAAAACATGTTCACCACATAGGCACAGTAGGTACATAGTACCTCACATAGGAAAAGAACAAGAATAAGGCGGTTTTAAGGTGAACAAACTATGTGAAACCTATGTTTCTATTGTTTCTATGTGGTAAAAAAAGTCAACCCTGTGAAGGTATCCACAATGATCTCCAAAAAACATCCTTCCTTTTATCTTCAAACTATTTCCTGAATTCTTTGTAAACACATTCCTTGCAGCGATTGTTGCTGTATTCTTTCATTTCCGCACCTTGTTTACCTGTAAAATAATATGGACACAAAGAACAGGGAATTGCATCTGTTTCAACCAAAGCTTCAGTATTGTTCAATAATTCTTTCATTGTAGAGATTATTTTCAACGGATCGCTTGATCCCAGGCGGAATTTGTCCGGCTGCTGCAAAGAATTTTCATTGGCTCCAGCCCACATCAGTCTCATTGCAGTCATTGCATCTGATATGCCACCGGCAGCCTTCACACCTTTGTCATTCCCTACAACCTGCCGCATAATCCTGATGTGATCAGGCAAAGCGCCAAATGCATCCATCCCTGTTGAGTTCTTAATAAACTGTGCTTTTGACTCAGCAACTATTTCCGAAACTTTCCAAATTTCTTCCTCTGTAAGTTCAGAAGAACGTACTATTACTTTCACAAATTCACCATCGGCAGCATCGCAGATAGCATTGATCTCGTCAAGTGTATAACGAGGATCTCTTTTAAACCGCCCGACATTGATAACCATGTCAAGTTCGATTTTTCCACTGCCCTCATCACGAAGTTGACGGTTTCTTTTTACCACATGAGCTGCCTGTGCGGCTTTGGATTCAATATCAAGTTTGCCCAGAGGGAAGTCAATCACATAGCAGTTTTTCACATTGCTGCCTTTCAGCAAAAGTGGCATAATATCCACCTCGACCGGGTTTACACAAACAGAGGCACAATGATAGGTCTTTGCCCATTCAGCCAATAACCTGATTTTTGGTTCCTGGGTGTCGGCCTTCAGATCTGTTACATCAATGAAAGTCGCTAATTTTTCAGGTGTAAAACTTTTGATAACAGACAACAATTCGTCTTTCGGAATTTCCACCAAGGGGGTTCTGTTTGGAATGAATGGAGCCATATTTTTTAATTTTTTTGTTTCTATTTTATTAAGTGTTGATACACTATTCAACTTGTTTTTTGAAAGTCAATGGTCATCTGTCAATGGGCATCTGTCAGTAGCAGATTATTAAAATAAAATCATTTCGAATAACTGAAAATTGACCAATGACCAATGACCAATGACCAATGACTATTGACTGTTGACCATTGACTTATTTATGCTTGTTTCTTTTTTGCTTCTTCCCAATAAACATCCATTTCACTCAATGTCATATCGTGTAAGGATTTCCCATGTAACTTAGCCTGCTCTTCGAGATATTTGAACCTTTCAATGAATTTTTTATTCGTTCTTTCAAGAGCAGTATCCGGATTGACATTGATGAACCTTGAGTAATTAATAAGTGCAAATAATAAATCACCAAACTCATCTTCAACCCTGGCATTTTCGCTGCCATTGTCAACTTCAACTTTCAGTTCATTTAATTCTTCCATCACTTTATCCCAGACCTGACCGGTGTTTTCCCAATCGAAACCCACTCCGCGGGCTTTATCCTGGATACGGTATGCTTTCACTATTGCAGGTAATGAAACGGGAACGCCTGAGAGTACAGACTTCATTCCTTCACGTAATTTTATTTTCTCCCAGTTTGATTTCACCTGTTCCTCATCGTTTGCAATAACATCACTAAAAATATGGGGATGACGCAATATCAGTTTTTCATTGATTCCGTTTATTACATCAGCAATATCAAAGGTCTTGTTTTCTTCACCGATTTTTGAATAAAACACAATGTGCAAAAGCAAATCTCCAAGTTCTTTCTTTATTTCAATTTCATCCTTCATGACGATTGCATCTGCCAATTCATAAGTTTCTTCAATCGTGAGATGCCGTAGCGATTCGTAAGTTTGGTTTTTATCCCATGGACACTTCTCCCTTAGTTCATCCATTATATCAAGTAAGCGTTGAAATGCTTCTAACCTTTTGTCCATTGTTTGTTTTTTTGCAAATGTAACAAGTATTATTTTGATCGGACAAGAAGAAGGACTATAATGTTCTTGTAATTCAAAATCCCATCTGCTATTCACTCTTTGAACATGTCAATGAATATTGGTATTTTTACAACCTGAAATAATCTGAAACTTCAGCTAAAACAAAATTGTGCCGGATGAATGGTAATTAATTTTTTCATGTTCTTATTCAAATTAAAATGAAAGACACAAAATTGACAGAAAAAGACTTTTTAAACCAATTATCTTTTGAACCATTATCAAAAAGTAACTGGGATTTGTATGTTGATCTTTTTGGAGAAAAAGGCGCTTGTGGCAATTGCTGGTGCATGAGTTTTCGTTTAAAGAAAGATGAATTCATGAAAGGTAAACTTAACGGCGGCAACAAAAATACGATGAAGAAAATGGTTTGGGATAACAAGGTTACAGGTATCCTGGCCATTTATAACAATCGTGCGATAGCATGGAGTGCATTTTCACCCAGAGAAGATTTTATAAAAATTGAAAATTCTAGAGTTCACAAAAGAATTGATGACAAACCTGTGTGGTCTGTTCCCTGCACATTTATTTCGAAAGATTTCAGAAGAAAAGGCGTCTCTGTTGCTTTATTGAAAGGTGTAATTGAATATGCAAGAAAACACAAAATAAAAATCATAGAAGCTTATCCCGCCATCCCCACGCAAGACAAATTACCGGATGCTTTTGCCTGGATAGGATTATACAAATCATACGAACGGGCAGGGTTTAAAATTGTAGATAATACTTCGAAGAACAGACCGATGGTACGATATTATCTCTAGTATTGTCATTGGTCAATAGTCGTTGAGTCATTTGTTGCACGTTATTTACGGAGTCTATCCCTCCTTTGCGGAGTGTCATTAATTGTCATTGGTCATTGTGTTATTTTAGATTAATTTTGCAAATAAAATAAACCCTTTAAAAATAAGATTATGCCGTTAATGAAAGCCGTTCAGGTTAGCGCTCCGGGCGCAGACTTTGAGATCATACAAAAAGAAATTCCCGAACCGGGGATCAATGAAGTTTTAATAAAAGTTGAAGCATGCGGAATATGCCATGGTGATATCATTGCCAAAGAAGGTCATTTTCCGGGCATCAAATATCCGATCATTCCGGGACATGAAGTGGTTGGAATAGTTCAGAAAACAGGTGCCGCAGTTACCAAATGGAAAGCCGGACAACGGGTAGGTGTTGGATGGCATGGGGGACATTGTAACGAGTGTACTGCCTGTCATAAAGGAGATTTTGGTTCATGCGAAAAGTCATTAACCACCGGTCTTCATGTGGATGGTGGCTATGCTGAATATATGATCGCGGGCAAGGATGTAATCGTTAGCATTCCTGACGAATTGAATGCAGTAGAT
>CAISZK010000253.1 GCA_903889915.1 uncultured Bacteroidota bacterium | reverse complement strand
ATTAGTATGTAACCAGGTAGTGTCTCCATTTCAATTGCAAAATTCTATACTTTTGCAATTCATTTGATGGCCTACTGTGATTTTTTTTTAACCATCAGTTGTTATTAGCATTTGAAAATTTAGAACCAGCCGAACAGTAACTTTTTTTTTCTAATTTTACCGAAAATTTCAAAACTATTAATAATCTTAAAAACAAAGTGTATGAAAAAAATTTACATTTTTATTGCAATGTCTTTCATTGCAGGAATTACATTCGGACAGACAGGTAAAATTGGATCTGTTACTTCAAAAAAGATGGCGCTTACACATCATGAATCAGGTAAAGCAGCCACCGACACAACTGGAATATCTACAAATTTTATTCCGACATTTGATCTTACTTCGTGTACTGCTATTGGTAATCAAGGTGGCGGATGGGTGTTTGGTGTTGCAAATCTTGGCAGCGGATATTTTCCTGTCGCAACAGCTCAGGGATATTCATGTTCAACGGGACAACCTTTTGGGATTGATGGTGTCACCATGCTCTTCTGTGGAAAAACCAGTGTTTCAGGTGATCCTACATCAAAACTAACATTTTCAATTTGGAACAAACTTGCTTCTGATTCAGTTCCTACAACTCAGATTGGTACCGAAACTGCTGATTTACTTTTCTCAGCTTGTGACACTACCTTCCCAACTTTTAATACAGTAATGTTTACTACTCCTATATCAGTTACCGGTACAGATTTTTCAATTTATTGTAGTTTTGCAAACATTAAAACTGATACTATTGGATTCATTTGCGATGGTCAGGGTACTACTAGTGGTGTTGGCTGGAATGCATGTAAAATTGGAACAACATGGTACACATATTATAAACTTTATGGTCATCAACTCAATGTCAATACAGCTTTATTTGCAATTGTTGACATGAATACTGTTGGAATTAATGACGACTATTACTATCAGGGTGCAAAAATGACCATCAACCAGAATCCAGCAGTTGATAAATTATCAGTTGACTATATGGTGGAAAATGATTCAAAAGTAAAATTTGAATTAATTTCATTGAATGGTAAAGTTGTTTTAACCCTTGATGAAGGCAACAAACAAAAAGGTATTGTAAATTCAATCAATGCTGACATTAGCAATTTGGCAAGTGGCACATATCTTTGCTCCTTAGAAAGCAATGGCCAAAGGTTAATCAAAAAGATCGTTATTAAGTAATAACTTCTTTTCAAACATAAAAAAGAGGCTTTCTTAAAGAGAAAGTCTCTTTTTTTTATCAAGAATTTTTTGATAATTTGTGATGATACAGAATGATACGGAATAATCTGGAGAGTAAATTAGTGAACCTTGCGAGTATTTGAATAATCTGGAGAGCATTTGAATAATCTGGAGAGTAAATTAATGAACCTTGCGAGTATTTAAATAATCTGGAGAGCATTTGAATAATCTGGGAAGCGTCTGAATAATCTGGGAAGGGTTTGAATAATCTGGGAAGGGTTTGAATAATCTGGGAAGGGTTTGAATAATCTGGGAAGGGTTTGAATAATATGGGAAGGGTTTGAATAATCTGGGAAGGGTTTGAATAATATGGGAAGGGTTTGAATAATCTGGGAAGGGTTTGAATAATCTGGGAAGGGTTTGAATAATCTGTGACGGGTCTGAATAATCTGTGACGGGTTTGAATAATCTGTGACGGGTTTGAATAATCTGGAATGATACGGAATAATTCAGAATGATAAAGAATAATTCAAAATGATAAAGAATAATTCAAAGTGATCCCAATGAACTGCAATTATACAAGATTATGGCGAAAGAATTATTGATTAAAAACGTACTGAATAATATTGGCTCCCATTTGCAAAGCTTTCAATCTCGTTGCTTCTGAATCTTTATGAACTGACTGGTCTTCCCATCCATCGCCAAGGTCACATTCATAATCATAAAAGCAAACAAGTCTTCCTTCATAAATAAGCCCGAAGCCCTGTGGTGGTTTCCCATCATGTTCATGGATCTTGGGAAGCCCGTTTGGAAATTTATATTTTTGACTATAGATTGCATGAGTGAAGGGGAGTTCAACAAAATCCAGTTCAGGGAAAACTTTCTTCATTTCCCTGCGTGCAAATTTGTCCAATCCATAGCTGTCGCAAATATGCAGGAAGCCACCACCAATTAGATAACTTCGCAGGTTTGCCACATCTTCTGTTGAAAATAAAATGTTCCCGTGCCCTGTAAGGTGAATAAATGGGTAGTTGAAGATTTCAGTACTTCCTACATCAACAGTGGCTATATCAGGGTCAATATTGGTTGCAAGATTTTCATTGCAAAATTTTGCAAGGTTTGGCAATGATGTCGGGTTGCAATACCAGTCGCCGCCTCCTTTGTATTTTACCAAAGCAATCTTTACCGTTGGCGTTGCCGGAGTGAATGCCATCATTATGATAAGTATTACCGGTAAAATTATCTTTTTCATAAAGTCAGAATTTCAATCATTCATTAAGCATATAGTATGACAAGCCACCAACGCAGCAGTTTCCGTTCTGTAACGGTTGTTCCCAAGATTTATTGCTTTATAACCACATTCCAGCGATTTGAAAATTTCATCTTCGCTGAAATCTCCTTCCGGGCCAATGAGGATAACTGCATCTTTTCCTCTTTGATATTCATCTTTTAGTTTAAAAGTAACTTCTCCGCAATGTGCAACAAACCTGTCGGCAGTAAAGTCTTTTGAAAGAAATTCACCAAATTTCATCTCTTTGTTTAATAAAGGATGATATGCTTTCAAAGATTGTTTCATAGCCGCTGTAATTACTCTGTTCAGTCTTTCCATATTGACGGATCTTCGTTCTGAATGTTCGCAGATCAGTGGGGTTATTTCATCAATACCAATTTCTGTGGCTTTCTCAAGAAACCATTCAATGCGGTCAATGTTTTTTGTCGGTGCAATTGCAATATGCAGTGAATACTTTCGCTTGCCATAATCTATATTTTTTTCTACAATCTCAACTTCGCATTTTTTTTGACGATCATCAATTATTTTAGCTTTACAAAAAACACCTTTCCCGTTTGAAAGATAAATGACATCCCCAATATGCAACCTTAAAACCCTTACGCAATGAATTGACTCTTCTTCATTCAGAGTGTAAAAATCATCGCTAAGATCAGGTGTGTAAAATAGGTTCATAATACTGCTAAAGCAAGTGCAAAGTTAATCATTTACCGGCAGAAAAGCTATAAGAAATTGGTAAGACGCAGTGAATGGATAGGTTTTGAGGCGATAATACTTTTGCTTTCTTCAATGGAATGAATCGTGTCACAATTTGATGGTCAATTACAATTCTGCTTGTAATATTTCCATGCTTCTTTATCTCCAAGTTGGGCAGCTTTCAAAATATCTGAACAAGATTCGGCATGTCGCCCGAGGCTTAACTTTGCCAATCCTCTGTTGAAATATGCATCCGGAGATTCAGGGTCAAGAGCAATCACTTTTGTGTAATCAGTAATTGCTTTTTCATACATTTTTAACTCATCATAAATATAGGCACGGTTAAAAAATGCGTCAGTAAAAGCAGTGTCATGAGCTATTGCTTTTGTGAAATCTTTTACGGCTTCTTCATTTTGTTCTAATTCATCATAGTCATAGCCTCTGTTGTAATAAGAGCGCGCATCGGTGGAGTCATAATGCAATGCGAGAGTGTAAGAGAAAATTGCTTTTTCATACTCAAGCATTTCATCATAAACCACTCCCAGTTTGTAATAAGCAGGGGCATATTTCGGATACTCTGAAATTATTTTATTGTAGTCATCAATGGCCAAATCGTAAATCCCTGTTTGAAAATAGGCCTCTGCTCTGCACATATAGGCTATGTCAAAAGAAGGGTTCAACTCAATGACTTTCGAAAAATCTCCAATTGCTTCTTTATATTTTCCTGAATGTTGAAACACCTGTCCACGGTTTAAATACACTTCAGCAGTGGGAGCGGACGAAATTATTTTTGTAAAATCAGCAAGTGCTTTTTTATATTCGCCCATCTTGTCATAAGAGATAGCCCTGTTGAAATAGGCATCATTATAATCGGGTTTTATCTTTATTGCCAGTGTGTAATTCTCAACGGATCCTTTGTAATCTCCGCTTTGATATTTTGAAAATGCTGAAGCAAATAACGAATCAGCTTTCTGTGAATAAAGAAAACCAATGGAACTGAACAAGGCTATAAAAAGTAAAAATATTTTTTTCATTTTAGCTACTCTGTTATGAGATACAAATGTCTGAAAAATGATCGAACTAACAATTATGGATTTTGTAAAAGTGATAAGAAAAATGAAATAAAAAAGACTGGCAATGCTGAAATTGCCAGTCTTTATTTACGCATACGATATCATGAAAAGGAATCTCAATTTTGCGATTATAGAAATTCTGAAATTTGTGAATCTAATCAATAAGATCAACACTGCGTTTAATGAAGTTCGTCAGCTCTTCACCTTTTAGTAAATTCTGCGATAACAATGCAAGGTCTGTAAGTTGTTTGGCAAGCTTACTCTGTTTGGCTTCATCTTTTTCTTCAAGCAACCTGCCGATCAAAGGGTGATTGCAGTTAATAACAAGACTGTATTGTTCCGGAAGACTTCCAAAATAACTGTTCCCTCCGACAGCCGACATGTCGCGCATCCTTCTCATAAATTCGGGCTGTGTGATCATCATTGGTTGTTCACTTTCACTGAGACTTTCAAATGTTACCTGGAATTTTTCTTTGTTGACCTGATTTTCTATGATAGGTTTAAGCTGGTTTTTCTGTTCTTCTGTGATCTTCGATGGTAGTGCATCATCCTTTTGAATAAGCTTATCAATTGTCTCGGCATCAACCCGCGAAAACCTGCATTTTTCAAATTTGCGTTCCAGCTGATTGATAAAATGACTGTCCAGAACATTATCCATCACCAGTACATCATAACCACGTTCTGTTGCTGCATTTATGAAACTGTGTTGCTCTTCCGTGTTTGTTGTGTAAAGGTAAACCAATTGTTTTTCTTTGTCTGTCTGCAGCACTTTTACATGTTCCTTATACTCTTCAAATGTGAAGTATTTCCCCGCTGTATTTTTGAATAGACAAAATTTCTCTGCGCGTTCATAGAATTTCTCGTCTGATATCATTCCATATTCAATAAAGATTCGGATATCATCCCATTTGGCTTCAAAATCCGGACGGCTGTTTTTGAAAAGTTCTTCTAATTTATCAGCAACCTTTTTCGTAATGTGTGATGAGATTTTTTTGACATTCGGATCGCTTTGCAAATAACTGCGTGAAACATTCAGAGGAATGTCAGGCGAATCTATCACTCCATGCATTAAAGTGAGAAAATCAGGAACAATTCCTTCCACGGAATCTGTCACAAAAACCTGGTTGCAGTATAGCTGAATTTTGTCGCGTTGAACTTCGAAATTTCTTTTAACCTTGGGGAAATACAGAATTCCTGTAAGTGTGAAAGGGTAATCAACATTCAGATGAATGTTGAATAAAGGCTCTTCAAAATTCATCGGATACAATTCACGATAGAAATTTTTATAGTCTTCGTCTTTCAGGTCAACAGGCTTTTGTGTCCAGAGTGGCTTTGTATTATTGATGATGCGTGGCTTTTCAACTTCCTTTGTTTTATCGTGCCCGTCTTTGTCTTTTTCTCCGGTAGGTTCATAAGTTTTTTCTGTGCCGAAAATTATTTCTACGGGAAGGAATTTGCAATATTTCTTGAGTAGTTCAAGTACCCTGTTTTCTTCAAGAAATTCTTCTGAATCCTTGGTGATATGAAGAGTAATTTCAGTACCCCTGTCTTTCTTGTCATACTCATCAATTGTATAATCAGGACTGCCATCACAAACCCATTTTACTCCTTTTGTGCCCGGACCTTTTTTGTACGTTTTGGTTAAGATCTCAACTTTATCCGACACCATAAAAGAAGAGTAAAAACCCAATCCAAAATGTCCGATCAGTGGGCTGGCTTCATTTTGCGATTTGTATTTTTCAATAAACTCTTCTGCACTTGAGAAAGCAATCTGGTTGATGAATTTGTCAACTTCTTCAGTTGTCATTCCAATTCCTTTATCAATTACTTTAAGTGTTCTCTTCTTTTTGTCTAAAATGACTTCGATACTGGTATTACCCAATTCTCCGCTAAAATCGCCCGTTTGCGATATTACTCTCATTTTACTTGTCGCATCAACAGCGTTTGAGATCAACTCACGAAGGAATATTTCATGATCTGAATAAAGAAATTTTTTGATGATTGGAAAAATGTTTTCCGTTTGAACATTGATTTTGCCTTTTTGCATTGTCATATCGTTTTTATCTGTTAGTACAATAAATGTATAAAGTTATTTCGGCTCGCTAATTGTCAAACCTTATGCCATTAGGTGATAAAGTGACAAATTGTCGCATCTTTCTGGTTCATTCAATAAATGATCCTCAAATTTTAGATGGTCAATGCCTTTTGGTCAGCCAGATTCTTCTATAGTTATCCGAAGTTTTTGCCCAAAAAAATAGCAGGAAGCTTTAAGTACTCCCTGCTATTTTACTGGTAAATTTAAAAAATTACCTGATAGTGATCTTGCGGGTAAATAGCCCGTCTTCAGTTTGTACCTGTACAAAATAAATTCCTGACAAGAATGCAGAAGTGTTTATTGTAAGTGACCTGGTGTTTGCAAATTCATTTGAAACAACCTGTCCTAAAGCATTCATTACTTTTACTGAAATAATATTGTTTGGTGAAACGATATTCATAGCTTCATTGGCAGGGTTTGGATAAATACTGAAATCGCCTGTCACATTCGGTTCATTGATTCCGGTTGTTGTTCCCTGTAAAATAAGATCTACCATTGGAACTGTACCCGTCACTGTGTACCAGCCAAATGTTCCGCTGACCTGCAAATATGCTGCACCGCCAACCATGGCATTTCCAAAGAATGAACCATCAGCAAGTACAGCAATAGTGTCATTGTTTGTAATGTTTACAGTCATAGATACTGTTGCACATAATTTTGTAGTACCGGCAGCAACGCTATATGGAGTTGTCAGAGGAAGTCTGATGAATGCTGGTAGATTAGCTGGCGTTAGTGTGTAAGGTGAAGTCTGGGCAACCAGAGTGTGAGTGGTGCCGCTAACACTGTAAATTTTACCGGTAATGCTGGTTCCGGCAGTAGCTTTATAAATGGAAACACCAATACTGTCAATAACAGCTGCATTTGTAAACTGGTAATTTGCTCCGTATTCCATGCCTGTTACTGCAGGTGCACTTGTTCCGAAACTGTATGGATCCAGGTAAACTGTAGGATTGTCGGTTCTTGCAAAATAAGTCGGATCTGCATAAAAAGTTACTGAATCGCCTACATTATCTGAAGGTATTTCATCTGTTTCTGTTTGTGTCACTGATAAACTGGCGGCATAGGCTGTCGGTACTGCAGGGGTTGGTATTGTCGGTTGTGCCCAAATTGTATCGTTTGCGGCTGATGCTAATGAAGGATATGCCGGACTACTGGCAGATATTGCACTGTTATTGATATTGGCATTTAAAACAATGTTTGTCTGAGCTGCAGAACCCTGGTTCATCACATTCTCGCCATATTTTATTGTTCCCATTTGACTGAAAGGAATGATCTCATAATAGTCTGAACCATCAAGATCCATGAAGGATTTTGATGTTGCAATATCATTAACCGGCAGGTCAATTAATTTAACATCATCAACCATCCATGAATAACCACAGCCTGCGCCGGTACCATATGAAGTTGGACTGTTGAATGTAAACCTTACCCATACTGTAGCCTGGTTAGCTGCTTTTGAGCTGATATCCATCATGATTATTGAAGGGTTTGCTGTGATATCATTTTGCGCCATTGCTGTGTTTACGCGAAATTTTGTCCATGTCGTTCCGTTTGTACTGATGAAGATAAAAGTACTGTCAACATACCTTTCATATTCTTGTTGAAAAACGAGGGCAACTGATGAGTGTCCCGTACAATTAATTGATGTCGCAGTTGTCAGGTTCCCTTTTTGATTTCCACTGCACATTAAATCTGAATCGAACAATGCAAATCCATTTGCTGCAGTTGTGGATGCAATCACTGGTATCGGATAAGTGCCGGACGGGCCTGTTGTTCCTATTACCCAGTTGTCGGTCGTTCCCGAGCCGGCAGCTATTGTCCAGTTTGCTGGCACTGAAAAATCATCAGACCAGATAACAGATTTTGAGGTGTTCAACTTTGGTTTGGCAGCTTTTGGTGCTACTGCATTGTGTGTTTTAACCGGTTGTACTGTCATATTTTGTGCGAAAACTCCTGTGCAAAATAAAGACATTAATGATAAGATTGTAATTTTTCTCATACTCTTTTTTAATGGTAAATTGTTTAAATTATTTTTTGCGCGACAAAGGTAATGTTAAAATAAAACCAAAATGTGTGTCAATTTTTTTTAACAAAAAAATGCAAGAACCGCTACATTACGCAAGGTTTGCGGAAAAACTCTGAGAAAATTTTCAGGAAATTTACTAGCAGATTTTTCTCTGATTTTAGTACAATGAAAATTAGAAAGTGATTCAATGAAATAAATGAATGTTTAGAAAGTGTAGAAATTGAAAAGTAGAAATTATAGCTGAGTTTCTATTCGCATATCAGCTTGTCCAGCCTTTCATTCACTTTATCCCAGTTATACTTATCCATCACAAATTGATACCCGTTTTGGCTCAGTGTTTGTGATTTTTGATTATTGTCCAATAACGAAATAATTTGATTGGCAAAGTCGTCAGCAGTCGTTGCTGTCAGAATTTCTTTTCCATTTATTGCACCCAGTGCGTTGTTTGCAAGTTCCGATGTAATACAAGGAAGTTTCATAGCCATTGCTTCCAGCAATTTGTTTTGCAAACCGGTTCCCAGATGCATTGGTGCAATAAAGATCCTGGATTTTGCATAACAAACCCGCATGTCTTCAACCCACCCGGTTACCATTACATTCTCACTTTTCAAAGCAAGTACCTTCACTGATGGATTTACTCCGGCGATCATTACTTTTAATTCAGGATACTTCTTTTGAACAAGTGGAAGAATTTTCTTTACAATAAAAACAGCGCTTTCAATATTGGGTGGATATCCCATATTGCCTGTGAAGAGAAGATCATACTCTTTATTTACAGTTAGGGGTTGGTAATACTGGGTGTCAACACCATTAGGGATCACAACTATTTTTTCTTTTTTGGGGTGTGGTATAAGATCCCTGTCCGGACAGGAGATTATTGTTTTATGATCAAAATAATCAAACACACTTGCCTCGTAAGCAAGCAACCTTTTATACTCAGTTTTGAGCACAATTTTCATAGGTAATGAAGATGTCGCAATTCTTCTTTCCACTCCTTTGGAGAACACATCCTGGTAATCCAGTGTCTTGTTAATATTGTACAACTTAACATATTCTGCAACACGGATCAACTGGCAATAGATACTGTCTGGTTTTATTTCATCAAGCAGATTGTGTATCTTTTTATAATTACTCTTACTGAAAAAATATCCAACCTGGAATGGTTTTCCGTTAAAGAAAGAGAGGAATAGATTATAAAGTCTTGTCGCAATTGGCAGTTTTAGGAAATGTAATGTTTTGCAATAAGGCTCCAAAGCTTTGTAGGCTTCCGGATGAATTTCCTTTTCATACAATGCACACAAATGAATTTCATGATGGGCCGCAAGATATCTTAGCTGGTTGTATGCACGCAGTTTATCCCCTTTTTCAAGGGGGAACGGTATCCTCGGTAATAAAAAAAATATCTTCATGGTCAGCTAATGCCGATGCAAAAATATGAATTATATGAGAAGCAACTGCTATTTGTTGCCAAAGAATAATAATTTCAATGTCCCATCCCCCAATCCTGACCAAAAGCCATTACAAATTTCCTCCTGCTCCTGCCACTGCCTACTTCTTCATCCCCTCGTAAAACTCAACCAACCTACCTGTAATAACATCATTATCATATTCTTCAGCCACAAGTTTCTGAGCCTGCTTTCCGATTTCAACGCACTTTGATGGGTTGTCTATGCATTTCTTTATTTGTTGAATAAATTCATCAGGAGTGTCAGCGATCAGAATATTTACACCATCGGTGTATGAAATGCCTTCAGCTCCTGTACTGGTTGAAATAATTGTATTTCCGCAAGCCATTCCTTCAATGATCTTCACCCGCATTCCGCTTCCGGCCAGCAGGGGGACGATCATCACTGTCTTTGATTGCATAAACTCAAAAGCATTTTTCACTTCTCCTTGAACGTTTACTCCTGGCATATTTATTTGCTGCAGCCATTGTGGCATTTTGCGGCCTGCAAGGTGCAAATGCACCTCTGGCAATTCCTTAATTAAGCCCGGCCAAACCATTTCAAGAAACCAGTAAATTCCTTCCTCATTTGGCATCCAGTTCATGGATCCCAGATGAAAAAGTCCCGGAAATTCTCTTTCCTGGTTTGCTGCAGGAATTTTATTATTGTCAATACCGATCGGTATTGAAATAACAGGTTTCACACAACCAGCTTGTACAAAATATTTCGCATCGCAGGGCGTGATCGCGGCTATACCATCAACTTTATTAAGCACACCCAACTCAAATTTCTTTAATGTCTTTGTCAGGTGTTTTAAATAAAGTTTCTTCACAGGACTGCTGCAACTGTCAATAAGTCTTTGCCAGATCACATGCTCTATATTGTGTGCTCTTAAAATGATCTTGGTTTTTGAATATTTCCTGATTGTTTCAATGTATGGAGCAACGTACATACTCTCAAGTTGCACAATGTCGAAATCGTTTTCTGAAATTATTTGTTTTATCTTTTCTTCAAAATCTTGCGAAATAAATCGTTCAATATTGTATGACTTATTTGAAAAAAGGTTCCAGAATGCTTTACTAACTTTGATATTTGTGTTTATAAATACCGTCTCAAATCCTGTGTTGTTTAGGTATTCTTTCGGAAGATGTGTGGCCTCTACAAAATATTTCGGTGTGTTTATTGCAAGCACCTTCACTGAATGACCCGCCTTAAGCAACCCCTGCGTGATATTATTCATAGCAATCGGGCCGCCTTCTTTTGGTGGAAATGGCGATTTACTGCAGATCTGGAAAATTTTCATCAGGTTTGTTTTACAAATTTCTTTTTGCGGAAGATTCTTTTAAAGAATCCAATGTATGCATTTGCATCAAACAATGATGAATCACTCGTCGCTTTTAATGTGAGCAGTATTCCTATCGGGAGAAAAACAAGTGATGGGACCCACATTCCGATGTAAGCAGGAACAATACCTTCACGTACCATTTTCTCAAATGTGAACGAAATTACATGGTAAACAACAAAGAAAAGAACGGAAGCCACTACCGGCAATCCCAATCCTCCCTTACGAATGATTGCTCCCAAAGGCGCACCGATAAAGAACAAAACAAGACATGCAACTGAAAGTGTAAACTTGCGGTGCCATTCTATCTCATGTCTGATAATAAATTTTTCTTTGGTCTTGAAATCTTCATTGCTATAGAATACATGGTCTTTTATGGCTCTTGCAATATTCATGGCTCTTTCTACAATGCTAAATTTGTCTGCCTGGTCAAAGTTGCTGAGAAGATCTCCTTTCAACGCTTTTGAAGTGTCAACAAATGTCGTATCATTCTTGCAAAAAGCATTATAGTAATACAGGTTACTGCCAACTGTCTTTCTGTAAACATCCTTTGTAGAATCAAGCTTATATTGCAGTGAATCTTTCGCAGCCTTCAATTGAAAAACATCCATCATTTGATAGCCTCCTTTAAAAAACTCTTCATTCGTTCGTGTCAGTGTAAACCCAGAAAGGTCGAAGGTCTGCGTCTCCTCCTTGAAGTTTGTTCTCTGCAATGGATGATTCGATTTTGTTCTTGCATTGTCAGTGCGTTCGTAATAATTCGTGCCGTTTGTAAGCGTAAATACCAGGTATCTCTTATCTGCTGTCATCACCATTTTTCCCTTTTCAGCAAGGGTGAGATTTGTATTTCCCAGGCGTGCCCCGGTGTGATCATAGATCATCACATCACCTATCGTCACACCATCTTTATCTTTACTTCCAACCCTGATAACATAATTTTCAATATCATGATTGAATATCCCTTCTTTAATACTTAGCGCAGGTTTTTGTTCCCGCACATCAAACAAAAGTGATCCCATTTTCAGGTTCGCAAAAGGCAACACATTATTTGAAAAATAAAAAGCGAGCATACTGACCGCAACGATCATTACGATCAGCGGAGCCATGATCTTTTGCAGTGAAATGCCTGATGATTTCAGCGCCACCAGTTCATAATGTTCTCCAAGATTGCCAAACGTCATAATTGATGAAAGAAGAATGGCAAGCGGCAGTGCAAGTGGTATCATTGTTGATGCCGACCAGAAAAGCAATTGTGCAATGATTGACATTCCGAGGCCCTTGCCTACAAGGTCATCAACATACTTCCAGAGCCATTGCATCAGCAGAACAAAAATGGCAATGAACAACGTCATGACCAGTGGTCCTAAAAATGACCTGACCATGAACGAATATAGTTTGCGGTTGAATATGCCCATAATATTAACTACGGCAAAATTAATGAAAAGAATTTACTAAAACACTCAAACTTCATAATCCAATCTTCTTCCCAAACCATAAACCTTGAACCTTAAACTTTAAACCTCCCCACATCCAACATCTAATATCTAACATCGAACATCCAACATCCAACATCCAACATCCATCTACTTTATCCTGACCCTCCTGATCCCCTCTCTTCCAAAGAAAGTCGGGAAATACATCAGTTCAGCCTTGGCCGGGTTAAGCGTATAGCTACCCGTAAATCGTGGCTGAACTTCTATCACAAACCTGTATTTACCCGGTGTGAGATTTTCACAGAAGATGTTTGTTTTGTTCTTGAAATATTCCCTGTGAACTTCCACACTGCTTTCCTTCCCGTCGTTTTCACCATAAGAACAGCCTGCAGGGATGGGTATTTCTATCATCACATATTCCGCTGTTTTCTTCACTTCCACGTCAGCAACCAACAGTGTTGGCTGTCCCGAAGCCAGTGTTGTTACTTTATCATGATCCACTTCAAAAGAAGTATTGACAGTAAAATCTTTCGAAATACTCTTCTCATCCTTGCTCCATATTGTCTGGTAAAGCGTGATGAAGACAGGGGAGGTGCCCTTCTTCGAAATGCTCACAGTCTTTTCTTTTAGTTCCGATTTGTACGGGAAATCTTTAATGGTTTTATCATTCAGCGTAACTGCCGAAGGAGTAATTTTTCCCGGGATCCCTTTCAGGATGTCAGGAAGAATAGTTTCCAGTATGCTTGCTGCTTCCACCGTATTTTGCCAGTTACCATGATATTTCTTTTCAAAGAAATAATTTCTGATCTTGCCCAGTTCCTTTTTATACACTGAGTCATTGCGGAAAATTTGATAAGCAAGAATACTTGCCTCGATGCTGTTATCACTCAGCGATTGTTTGTCGGCTCCCCAATAAAGCCCACCCAGCATGGATTGTTTCTTTTCCTTCAGCACTTCTTTCATGTCAAACGGAAGCTTGTTTTCCTGTAGAATTTTTATGACCATAAATTTATGCGTCAGGTCAAGATCACTGTACTTAAGCCTTTTTATGTACTTGTCAAATTCAACCTGCGCCTTCATTTCCGACAAAATATTCAATGCCTCAAGTGTCGTGTTATTATCTTCCGTAACACTGATCATCCCTATCCATTTTTCCAGAAACGCTTTTCCTTTTTCCAGCGCCTTCGATTCATATCCGCTCAGGTGTGCCTTGTACAAAGCATTCAGAATGTATGAAGTCATCCAGATGTTCGCTTTTGTGTTTGGCCACCATCCAAAAGAACCATCATCCGATTGCCCTTTTTCCAGCTTCTTTATCAGTTTATGGATATCTCCGTTCTCATGAAATTTTTCACCCAGCGTTGTCATAATATTTTCCTTCATCACCAGCGCCATCAGTTTTGATGATGTCTGCTCCATGCAGTAATAAGGAAAATCAGCTATGTGATCAATGTCGTGCAGCAAAAAGCTCAGATAATTGCCATCAGCAAACACTTCGATCTTCCCTGAATCAGGGTTCATCTTTAGTTGGAATGTTGTGTCTTTTTCAAGTATGTAAAACTTCCCGTACGATTCATTAACACCTACGGGAAACACAGGTATTGTCCGTTTTTCACCATCCGAATATCCGTCCGGAGTTGCCAGCGAATACTGCACAGTCAGCGAATCTTCAACCTTTGTTGAAATTGGAAGACTCTCAATATTCGAATTTACCAACAACACATTCTTCGACCTTTCAAATAAATTGTTGATGTAAAAAGCTGTCCTTATATTCACACTGTCTTTGCCCAGGTTTATTGATTTTCCGATAACATTGGCTGTATCACCCGGCAATAAAAATCGTGGCAATGACAGTGAAGCGTTGATAAGATTATAAGCCTTTGTTTTTACAAATCCTGTTCCTGAATGTTTGCTCCCGTCCATCGCCAGCACGTAGGATGCCCATTGTGTAAGGTTGTCCGGAAATTTCACTCTGAAAGTAGCTTGTCCGTTCTTATCCGTCATCAGGTTATTTTTCCAGTAACCATAATCTGAAAAATGTGAACGCGTGTTCTTAAACAGGTTTCCTGCGTTTTGTTTCATCAATGCATTCATGCCTGTTGTGTCCATCCCTGTCTCATCTTTGCTTTTCACCAATGCATGGCTCTTGTCATAATTTCTTTCTCCGGAGTCCAGCAATCGCCCGTTCATTAGCCCGCTTGAACCTTTAACCGTGACTTCGCTCAGTGCGAGATCTTTTCCGGCCATCCAATTGCCTCCTCTTGTAACTCCTGGCGATTTACTTATTGTTTCTTCAACCTGATCGTATTCTGCCCTGCCATCATATTCTTCATTAATTGGAGCTGAGTATATGTAGCGTGCTTTCTTTTTACCTCCTCCATAATCTCCGTATGCGGCGGAATATTCTCTTCGTCTCAATTGAAACCTGGTCAACCTCAGCGGTGGATTGTAACCACCCCAACTTCTCCAATAGCTGTCGTAAGAATAATCATCAAACCCGGCTGCTGCAAAATTCAAATGTTGCTTTGCCGTGTTGTACGATATTTTATACAATTCAAAATTGCGCTCTACAACTGCTCCTTCATTATACAAATATTTATAGCTGTTGTTATACCCGTATTTACCCGCATCCAGATTTGAATAAAGTCTGTCGGGAAACTTCAGTGTGTAATGCCCCGTTGCATCAGTGGTGGCATAATAATAATTATCCCCGGTGTATGATGCCGATATGGTTGCATAAGGTATCGGGTCCCCGGTATCATAATCTGTAACCTGTCCGTAAACGATGCAACCGTTAGTCCCCTGATTATTTTTCTTTGTTTTCAAATCCGATGATGGCCGTGTCATCATGTCATTATCACCTATCTCAACACAGGTGATGCCATCAGCACCGACATTCAAAATGTTTTTCCAAAAAAGAGTGCCTGATGGCGTTACAAGATAAATGGTGTAATCTCCCGGTTCCCGGTTATAGAATATCCTCGTGTAGCCATAATAATTGTCAGAAACAGTATGATCAGGATACTCAAGCCGCACGTATGAAATAAGGCTGTCGGATGTGAACTTGAAAAGCAGCGTTCCTGTTCCTTTTTTATATCCAGAATCAATTGATGACAGCTTATAAAGTTGCGGAGTGTAGGTTTCCGGTGCTTTGTAAACATCTGCCAGTGTCATCGCGGTATCTCCGAAAGTTTTGTACTGATAATAATTCCATTTCAACTTGAACCTGCGTATATCGTTTGCAAATGGTATTGTTTTTATTTCCCACACATCGTTGTCATATTTCAGCGCATAGCCACGCTTCACATTCACTGTTCCGCTTTTACTGTTGATGTAATAATGCAACACCTTCGAAGTGTCGAAAGGGCCCACGTAGGTATCGGCATAATACAAATTCTCATGATAGATCTTATCATCCTGCCAAAACCAACCCGTTCCCGAATTGTTGGCTGAGAAATAGGTCATGCTTTTGTTCAGTGTGGCAACTTCTTCTTTCGTCAGCTTCTTTGGCGCTTTCTCTGCGGTCACTCCGGCAGGCAATGTAAGGGCACAAATACTCAGATCGAGTTTGAAATTCTTTTTCAGCAACATTTTTTCGAGAGTGTATTCATGATCCATTGTCCTTAGTTTCAGCTTATGATAACCCGGCTTTGCGATAAATGAATACCGTGGGTTATGATCATATTCCTGTACATAGATCAGCGTATCGTCAAGCCACATCATTTTTATTGATTCAAGGTATCCGTATTTTACAACAAAGGGCGCAAACTGTGCATTGTTCGTGAGTATCGAATCGTAAAACAGCGTGATCCCATTCTTTGGATAAAGCATTTTATAATATGGTATGGTGTCGAGTTTTTCTCTTGCCACCCACGCTTTGTTCAGTATTTCCCTGCCACTGATATATGGCGTGAGCATCGAGAATGAGTTGTTGCCCTTCATTCCCCTCTTCGATTTTTCCATCAAAGGCACCGAAGGAATATTCGTTTTGTCGAACTCTGCATTCACTGCCAGCGCTGTCAGGTTGACATCTTTTACAGCTTGTCCTTTATAGTCCGAAACATTCACCTTCACATCGGTTTCCTGACCCGGAAATATCACTTCGGGTTGCTTCACATCCACCACCAGTTTTTTATCTTCAACATTGGCATCATAATTCAGCGCTTCCACCTGTCCTGCCCATGTGTAGCGGTATTTGATGAAGTAGGGATCCTTCGTTACATCCCTGCGTTTCCAGTGAAAATCCTTGTTCACCGTGCCTCTTTCAATTTCTTTTTCGCCGTCGTAGATAATATACAGCACTGCCAGTTTGCGCGGGTTCAGCAGGTCAATCTTCATGCTGTCTGATGTCCTTACATTATAAGCTTCCACCAGCGCTGACTCTTTTGAAAGGCTCAGCGTTTTGTGAAGCGTGCCGTATTTCACATCATAGCCTTTTGCGAAAGCGTCAATTTTTATTTTCGCCGGCAGTGTCAGCGATTGGCTCATCACCGTGTCGGTGGCTGTGAATTCACGTATCTCCGCCTTTCTCTGCTTGTCTTTCACATCGTCGCTTTCCATTGTCAGCGAATCGTTCAGCAGCTTTACATCCAGGTTTTGCCTGCGGTTGCCGATGTTCACCATCTTCACAATCTCCTGACTCTCGTTGTTGCTGTTGTTGAACAGCGCCGTGATCTTCACACTCAGCGCAGCCGCAGGCAGAAAAATGCTGTCGGGAACAATGATCTTCGTAACCCCCGAGGGCAGCAGATCCTCTTCGCCTTCCCACAGTTTGTGCGGAACAAACAATACCTTGCCCGTAAAATCATCCACCCACTGCACTTCGGCTGTTACCTTCACCTTCGCATCTTTGAGGGGAAAACCGTTGATGTCTTTGCCGCTTGCCGAGATCACGATGTTGTCGCCCCTGCTGTAATAATCTTTGTCCGTTGTTACGCTGTAACTTGTTTCGTCAAGCTGATAATCCTCCAGGTAAAAAGTGTTGGTTACATTTTCTAGCGAGGTTGGATATAGTTTGTCGTTGAGGGCAGGCGTTACCCAATAACTTGTATTTACTTTCAGCGAGTCGCCCACTACAAATTCGCAACTATAATTGCCGGGGCTTTCGGGCTTCAATTCTTTATGAAAAACTTTTTCATAATTAAAGTTGTTGCTATACCCGCTTACGTTCATAAACAATTTTTTTGTGAGCGGTTTTCCTTTTTTATTCACCACATACGCCTTTATTTTCACTGTGTCCTTTGGCAGATATTCGGGTTTGTTGGTGGCGAGGTAACCAAAATAAGCGTAGGCTTTCGACCTTTTTTTGAACAAATATCTGAAAGTATAAACAGGGCAAAACACGGTTCCGTAAACCACCTTTACCGGCCACAGCACAATGCCGGCCACTTTGCGAAGTCCTTTCAGCGGCACGTAACTATAGTTGTTCAGGTTGTAACAATCGTCGGCAGCGCCGCTTTTCACCTGCAACATCCCGCGTTTGTGGTAACCCTTCAGCCTGTATGCGCCTATGGTATTGTCCCAGGGGACTGCTTTACCATCAATGTTTACGGCGGCATCGGTTACTGCCACATTGTTTTTGGTATGCACCGAAACGATAAGGTCACGGTTGTGGGGAATGATGCTTGTGGTGAGTGCATACTGGGGATTGAAAGTATATTCAACCTGTGACTCCTTCACGGTGGCACAGATGTAATAGCCTGCCGCAAGTTTGAGTTTGAACATGCTATCGGTGTGGAATGAATCCACGCGGGTTTCGAAATACTGAGGGTTTGGGGCCACATGATCGTGATCCTGCAAAAAATATTTTTCTTCACTGCGGAGTTTATATTTGGTGATGATCCACTCGGCTTCGGAGTTTTTGAGGCGAAAGATATAGGTGTAGTAACCGGAAGTGCGGCTGTTTTTGAGCTTCTGGGCAATAGCGCCGGAAGCCACTGTTATCAGCGCTATCAGTGCAAAGGCGATTATTTTTTTGGTCATGGTGTAAAAAATTTGTCCGAAAAAATCGGGTTGTTTTTTTTGATTTTCAAACTTATTAAAAATTCCCGACCCATACCTCATAAAAAACCACAAATCTAAAATCAATTTTGCGGTTGTTACTTTTCCAAAGTTTCCTTCACTTTGGAAAAGTTTTCATACCGATTCCGTCCCCAAGTCCCGAATTTTCGGGATGCAATCCTGGTTGGCGCTCGTTTCCCAACAAGTGCCCACAATATTCCATCTCATCCAAAAACTCTCGTTGGCGCTCGTTTCCCAACGAGTGCCCCCATAATATTCCAACTCATTCCAAAAACATGCCGGCGTTTTCTTCCAAAACTGCCAGCCTTTAAATCACCAGCTCCATCGTCCCCTCCATCTATTTTCTATTTTCTATCATCTATCATCTATCATCTATTTTCTATTTTCTATCATCTATTATCTATTTTCTATTCCCACGTTGGCGCGTGTTTCAAACGCGTGCCCCCCCAAAATTCCAATCCCTCTCCAAACCTCCCAGCGTTTTCTTCCAAACCTGCCAGCCTTCAATCACCAGCCCCCATCGTCCCCCAAGTCCCCATTGTCCCCCTCTATTTTCTATTATCTATTTTCTATCCTCACGTTGGCGCGCGTTTCCCAACGCATGCCCCTTTTTCTGCCATTTTGTCACTTATAATACTTTTTTCTACTCTTGGCTGCTGACGTGGCTTTGCGGCCAGTCCAAATTTTTTTTTTCGCATTTTCCCACCTTTTTTTTCATTTTTCCTCCTCTGAAAAGGATTTTTCGCAATTTTTTTTGAAAAAACCGGCTTTTCCATAACTTTTCTATCCATATAAAAAGCACTTTTTCGCCATTTTTTGCCTTTTTTCATTTTTTTTCAAAAAAAAACAGTTTTTTTTTCATTTTCACCCTCTGTGAAAACTGTATTTCAACAATATAACTTTTGTATCCATACCTGTCACCCCTCGAAACCCCAATGTTTACGCTACTTCTTTCTCAGTTTTTGTTGTTTTTTTCCCAGTCACGGTTACTTCACGTCTCGTTTTTGTTGTTTTTTTCCCAGTCACGGTTACTTCACGTCTCGTTTTCTATCATATTGGCATTGTCGTTGTTCTTTTTTTCTCTGTAACGGTTCTTTTTTTCTCTGCATCGGTTACTTCACGTGTCGTTTTTGTTCTTTTTTTCCCAGTCACGGTTACTTCACGTGTCGTTTCGGTTCTTTTTTTCTCAGTCACGGTTACTTCACGGAGGATGTTCAAAAAAGTGTGTCAAAAAGGAAAAACAATTTTAATTTTGACACATGAAAAAAGGAAAAAGAAAAATGTCACCGCGATTAGAAGAACTAATACCGGATGAAAAGAAAAGAGCAGAAATAGTGAGTAGGCTGT
>CAISZK010000252.1 GCA_903889915.1 uncultured Bacteroidota bacterium | reverse complement strand
ACAGCCTACTCACTATTTCTGCTCTTTTCTTTTCATCCGGTATTAGTTCTTCTAATCGCGGTGACATTTTTCTTTTTCCTTTTTTCATGTGTCAAAATTAAAATTGTTTTTCCTTTTTGACACACTTTTTTGAACATCCTCGTAAAAGGAATTATATCATAAGATTCCTTCAGTTCATTCTGCAGAGTTGATATTTTTTTCATGAGCACATCTTCTTGTTCCCTTATTTTATTCAATTCTTCAGCAGTAATCAGGCTTCCTTCTTTAATAAGTTTTTCCTGAATATCCTTCGATTCCTTGCTTTTCTCATTAATCTGCTCTCTAAATGCTATGATTTTTTCATTGTTTTCTTTTATTAATTCTTCAAATCCGATCACCTCTGCTTTTAATTTTTCTAACAATGCTCTTTCTGCCGCACTTGCTGATTCCTGACGTAATTTTAATTGAAGGTTTTCCAGATTCCCTTTTATCTCCTCGTACTTTTTTATTCCTAAAACTTCTGAATAAGCTAAACTTAATTTTTTTCGTTGTTCATTTGTATTTACTTCTGCCAAATTCACAATTTTTTCTGCATCAAAAAAGAAGAATTTTGCTATTTCAATAGGCATTATGAATTCCCTAATAAAAATTTCATGTCCTACCTCTTTGGCCAATTCACTCGGGTAACCGTCAATCAATATTTCTATCTCTTCGTTAGTGCTTGTTAATGCATTGTAACTTCGCTTTACAATAATTTCTTTACATGGTACTTCCGGGATATTGACATTAACAAATTTAATTGAAACATGAAAATTGTAGTCTTCTTCAATTTTTGCCATTCTATTTAGAGAGGTTGCAATATATTTATTGTATCCTCCTTGATCTCCAATTTCCTTTTTATACAGATCATCAACTTCCTGCATGTTTTTGCCATACATACACCACACCATTGACATTAGAAAAGTGGTTTTCCCGAAACCATTATTGCCACTAACAATAAAGATATTATTATGGTTCTCAGAAGTAAGATTTATTTTATTTTCCCCTTTATAAATTCTGAAATTATAAAGTTCTATTTCATCAATTCTCATCAGAATCCTTATTAATTACTTTGATTTACTTTTTCGATTCTTCAATGAATTGTTCCAGCCTGTTTTCGAAATCATCAAGTAGTCCTCTTTTCCGCATCATCAGAGTTTTTGTCTTTTGTAATGCGAGCAAGTCCTGAATAAGTTCAACATCTTTCGGCTCATCTTTACATGATTTGCGCAGTAATTCACTTTCTTCTTTAATTTTTTCTTCTTGTTTACTCATATCAATTTTTGTTTTGAATATCTTGTTGTAAATATCAGAAACTTTTGGTTTAAAATACATGTCCCTGAACCAGTAATATTGGATAAGAACCATCTCCTGATGAGTGATTAATTCAATATCTTCCGTTTTTTGAACTTCCTTTTGTGCTTTTAAAATTCTTGTAAGAATATCAACACGTGTTTCAAAATTATAGGGGCCCCATTTATCAATATGGTAGGAACCATCTCTTCTTTCCTTTTGCCGGTATTTATCAGGGCTGTCACGTGTTTCAATTAAAAAATTTCTTATCTCTGCCAAAGGAAGCATCCAATCTTCGCCATTCCCAATTAAGCCTTCCATGCTTTTATCTTTATTAACAACAGTACAAACCCAACAACCAAACCGACTTTGGCCACAGCTTGGAGTTGTATTGTCAATGACTAAAGGACAATCACCGGCATTAGCATTTCTATAAAGTGTCACCAATTCTTTGTGTGTACCTCCCCAGGGTGGTGGAACCTGATTGAGATATTGCCAAACCTCATTGGTTTCAACATCCTTTATGGGGGCATAAACAAAAGCTCTTGGAAATTGATGATTTCTTAATCGTTCTCCTTTTCTTTCATGTTTTTTTATAGATGCAGCTCGATTAGTGCTTTCTGCACTTCTTGTTCCCAACAATATTATTGCTTCACCATTTTCATTTATTTTTTCCTTAATTAAACGGGAGGTAGGGTTTATTTTTAGTCTTTCAGTACACCATCTATGAATTCTATTCGGCGCAGGATAACCAAGTCCAACTAAACGCACCCAAAAACTATCATCTATTCTGGGAATTGTTTGTTCTACAATCAAGGGAAAATCATTCAGATTAGCTGCCTTCTGAATTTTTTTCAAAGTAGTGTAAATAAATTTTACAATTCTTGGATTTTCAACCAGTGTATCATTACAAACCACATAAATTTTTCTGGTCAATAAAATTGGTTCAATTTTTTTAAGAGCATTCCAAACCACCTGTAACAGCATTGTACTGTCTTTTCCACCGCTAAAACCAATTATCCAAGGACGTGTTGTGTTTTCGTCATACAGATACTGGTCAATAATCTCGCTTTCTAAATGCTGTATATTTAATGACATAATTATTGATTGTTAACTGAACTTTCAATTCGTTCAGTTTTATTTAAATTTTACTTTTTTCTAAAATTCTTATGCTTGAAAAATTCCTCAGCGCTTATCTCAAGTGCGTCAATTATTTTTTCAATATTTTCAGCGGCAATATTTTTTTTACCATTTTCAACACCACTTAAATATGTCCTGCTAATATCTGCCATAGCTGAAAGATCTTCCTGCGACAGTTGTTTGGCATTACGTAATTCTTTAATACGGTCACCTATTTTTTCCAGAAATGTCATTTAATTTCCCTTATAGAAATAAGTAACAAAACTAACTCTTGTTATTGATAGTGTTGTTAACTATAAGAGACATTTAAAAAAATAATTCAAACAAAATTTTGTTGATAGCTGTTTTTAGGAAATTATAATCCTCTCTTTATTTCTTGAAATCACTTTCATTGTTTCATGTTAGTGCCTATTTCAAATACCTACCATAATACAACACTCTCCCATTCTCACTTCACCAAATCTTGAACAAAATCAAAAACTAATTCAACCCCCGTTATAAAAATCCGTAACCATCCATTCCTATCCGTTTTCACCCCGTAGGATATCAGTTCAATTTTTTGATATGGAATGTTCAAAGAAAGTATCCAACAGGGTAAATCAGCGTTCCCATTAATAAAAATTTCTTTGCCATTATAACTTTGAACCTTAAACCCCGCACAAAATAAAAATTATCACCCGTCCGTTGTTCATAACTTAATTAGCGGTACATCATTCCGGGAAAAAATTTACCATATCTTTGACCCCTAAAACGCACCATTATGATGAAAAAAAAATACAGGGATTTAATTCAGGAAACCGAGAATGATCCCAGATATAAAGGTTATCAAAAAATGTACCTGGCTTCCGGAAATCTTGAAGGCTATTCCATGGAAGAAGTAGGCTTCATGCATATCAGTCTTTTTGAGAATCAATGCCCAATACAATTTAAAGGCAATATCACCGAAGAGGAGTTTGAGAAAATATCAATGATCAAAATTTTGAAATTCTTTTGGCAATATCTGCAGGATAACGGTCCTGTAAAACTTACGCCGAAAGGCAACATGCCTGATGAAGTAATAAATGCAATTTATAAAAAAGCCGGACTAATTATCCCTTGCTCTCATTGTGGAGATGACATGAAACCTGAAGAAGGGCTGAGCATAATACCTGTAATGTCGGCTGTGGCTATCAGCCAGTGCTTCAATCAAACATTTGTCAAAAATAACTACCTGCATCTGTCAGATTCCAAACCTGAATTATTAACCGGGAATGCTTCTTTGTATAAGTATTCATTTCTGGCTTTTGTTTTCGGCTTGAACTGGCAATGTTTGGATGGTTTTGGTAATCGCGAAATAGGTCCTTATGCAATAGGATTTATGTTGATGCTTTTAAGCAAATTTGGAGACAAATTCCGGAGTGAAAATTTCTATTCCGAAAAGTATTTCAAAACATTTCCGCATTTAATAGATTGTATAAAAACAATGCCACACATAAAAAAAGCTGCTGATGATAATCATCTGTTCAGCGTTGCATCAATATGCTATAATTCCCGGGTCTTCGGTAGATTCCTTGAAGGGTTTGGTCTTATTGAATGTGAGGAGATGGAAAATGAAACTTATGATGTACTAATCAGGAAATCCGAACTTTTCGATAAGCTGATAACTGTGATACCGCCAATGGGGAAAGAGGATTTGGCGGATTAAGGAATGAATGGAACACGGATTGTGCGGATAAAAACGGATTGAAAAAAAATTATGAGCATTCCGATGGACAGGATTTGCAATCCTGTCCAATAAGCCCGGGATTTGTAATCCCGCTTAAACGATAAAAAAGATTTTCAATCCCATTCTTCAAATCAAAATCACATCTATTAAACCCCGATAGCGCGCATTTCAAATGCTTGCTTCCATCCTATAACTCCAACACACGTTGCCAGGAAAAATGCCACAAACTCTGCAAGAACGTGCAGCATTTAAAGAAGCTTTTTTGTTTTTTACCCCTTATCCCGTTTAAATTTTGGCAGTCATTCTCCATAATGCATGAGGGTTTTCAGTGATTGTTTACACAGTCTTTTTGATACTCTCGTTGTTCAACAACACACCATCTTTACAAGTCAATAAATACACTTTTAGTTCAGAAACACTCAATGTTTGTAAACAAACACTCACTTTTAGTTTAGAAACACGCAATGAAAGTAAGCTAAAACATACTTTTAGTTTAGTAACACTCAATGTTTGTAAACAAACACTCACTTTTAGTTTAGAAACACTCAATGAAAGTAAACTAAAATATACTTTTAGTTTAGTAACACTCAATGTTTGTAAACAAACACTCACTTTTAGTTTAGTAACACTCAATGATTGTAAACTAAAACATACTTTTAGTTCAGAAACACTCAATGAAAGTAAACTAAAACTCACTTTTAGTTTGGAAAAACTAAGTGAATGTTTGCAAAAAGTGAGGGTTCAAAAGGGACGGAAAAGACAAAAAAAGCCACACATTCCGGAGAACGTGCGGCTTTTGAAGAAGATTTTACTGAATGAAACCGTCAGTAAATTTATGAAACCGAGATATCAATTGGGCCATCCCAATCAGAATATCCATCCTTGTTCAGTATGCGGTGACGGAAGTAAACCAATTCGCCTCTTCTCAATCCTGAGACAATAGTTCTGGATTTTTTGGTGGATGGAATAAGTACGAGATACCAGTTCAAAGGATCCCCGATGTCACGTGATATTTGCCATTCATGTGAATTACCATAACCTTTAACAGGTGCTGAAAGTTCAACCGAACCTGACATGTAGTTCACAACACTGAACACTTGTTTTTGTCTGATAGGAACTCTCTTGGCATACATAAGGGCGCTTTCGGCTATGCTTGTTGAGGAGATTGGATTCAAAACACAGATGCCCTGGATATAAAATTTCAAAGCAAACAGCAAATCTTTAAGGGCGTTCTTCTTAATATTACGGAAAGGTACAGAGCCGGGAACCCTGTTTTTTACACTTACCTGGGCATCTTTCAATGCGTCGGCGGCAGCTTTCACACTCAATAAAGTGGGTGAAGGCGTGGGAAACCACACATTGTCGGTCATCGCCTCGATGATGGAATATGCACGGGTTAACAACTGGTCAACACTCGAAGGGAGGTTGGCGACTACTACTATACGGTGAACCACCGTAATTGGAACCATGGCGATCAAAAAGATGATCAAGCCGGCTGGTATCCGAACCATTGAATTAATTATTTTTTTCATTTGAGAATACACTTGCCTATACAGTGTGAGGTTTTTGTTTTTTATTATTGAATAAAACTTCCGGCCTGAATGCAGGCAGAAGGGCATTTGAAATTTAGTGAAACAATATGAACGATGGAAGAGCCTGAAGGGCGTGAACCCAAAGACCCCGGTATATGAAGGCTCCTGCCGCAACAGACAAATAAATTCCCCGCGAATTATAAATGTCCGCTTAAGCAGAAGCTCGTAAGTGTGATAAGAAAAAACCGATACCACAAGATTTTTAAAACGGTCACTGATATCGCCGGGTGTGACCATAAACATTTTAAAAAAATTGTAGAAAAGATGCAGCGATACTGACTGAAATGCGAGTGATGGAACAATGATCCACAACACGAATAAAAAAAGATGGCTTAAAAATAAAAACGAACGGCACACAAATGCTGTAAACTTCAGCAATGCCGTGGTGATTTGTTTCAATGCTATAAAAATGTTGAGAGGAAGCAGCGTGATCTGAAGAGGAGAGACGAAAATAAATGCAACCACTGCCATCAACTGAAGGGGCACACTCAATAAGCCTTTCAAAGCTGCCACGAATGAACGGCATGCAGTTTTGAAAAGATTACAATGCGTGTGGAATTGGGAACCCGTGAACTTGTGGGATAAATAAATTTCAAAACCCAGGTGTTT